>NZ_JBFUIT010000045.1:0-19610 GCF_056401735.1 Luteibacter sp. P4_D7_3 | reverse complement strand
ATGCCAACGCGTACGCGAACTGGCTATTCAACTTCCCGCTGTTTCAGGCATCGGGCGACACGCCGTCGCCTCTCCTCCTTCCGATCAGTAAGGACTACGCCACCTGGTCGCATGACTACAACACGTACCTCAGTCCCAACAACTACGGCAACTATCTACTCACGGTAAGCCTCTTCCTGAGCGATGGCACGAACAGCCAGCTGTTCTACGCGCCGTTCGCCCCCCGTGAGGATGCCGATACCTCGATTCCGCCGACCGTCACGTTTGGTAAGCCCGCGCCCAACAATTCGCCTTCCAACATGCCGACATTCGGTAACGCGACGTCGCTGGCGTCAGCCACGCTGCTGGGAGGATCGAGCACGTCGTACCGCTTTGTCGCAGGCACCGATCTGGGCAGCGTCGATCCGTTGGCTACGGCGGCGGCATCCGAGGTGAATATCACGCTTGACGGCCACTTTGCGGTAAAGGACACCCTGAGCGATCCCACGGTCGTGACCCAGAACGGACCGTTCTCCGGCAAGACGATATTCATGCCGACCACGATCCGCACCGGCACCGGCGACATCGATATGGTTTCTGCGGGCGATATCCAGTGGCTCGACGCAGCAGCCCCGGCGACCATCTACACGGCGGGTGCGCCGGTCGAAGGTACGGCGGCAGGTACGGATGTGTATCTCTTGCGGCCGTCGGAATTGCCGCGGGCGCAGAGCAATGACCTGACCGCTCCTGATGCGCTAGTGACCGGTCTGGTGAACCCGGATCATGCTGGCGATGTTTACCTGAAAGCGGGCGGCGACATCAGCAGTATCCAGAATGTCGTCGACGTTGATGGGTCGCAGACCAAGGCGCCACCGGGGAATTCCGTCGCGCAATACTGGTGGCAGTGGATGCAGACAGGTAACGCTGCCGACGGATCGAGTTCGTCCATCAACTTTGGCAATTTCCACCAGGGTGTCATGAGCATCGGCGGCAACGTGGACGTGGACGCTGGCGGCGATGTCAGCGAACTGTCAGTCTCGCTACCGACGACCTGGTACACGAATCCCGATGGCAAGTCGATCACCACCGTCGGCGGTGGCGATCTCTCCGTGCACGCCGGCGGCGACATACTCAGTGGCACCTACTTCGTTGCCAAGGGTACGGCGGACATACGTGCCGACGGCGCGATCGCGGTGTCTCCCTCCCTGGCCAGTTTTGACTCAGGCTTCCAGTCGACGGCCGGGGCCGAGTACACGACGCCTGTCTCCACACTGTTCGGCCTTCAGGACGCCCAGGTCACCGTTAATGCACGCCAGGGGGCCGATATTGGCGGCGTGTACGATCCGTCGTATGCAGGGAATGGCGCCCTCCATGTCCAGTTCTCCGCGGGGCATGCGGACGACCAGGGATACTCGACGACATCGTCCTTCGTCGCTGCATCGGTGGCCGGCGATGTCGCCTTCGGCAGCCTGCTGGCGCCGAATCAGGTGTTCTTCGGTCGCGGCGGCGCGAACGGCGAAACCATTCTTCCAGCGAACGTCGCTCTTTCTGCTTTAAGCGGAAGTATCGATATCCTTACGAGTGGCTCGCTGTTTCCGTCTCGCACGGGCAACCTGAGTCTTTTGGCGGAGGACAATATCGGGCTTGCCGGGCCGACTTTCGCTAGCGGCATCCAGTACTTTGGCTTGATCGATTCATCGCCGGACGGCATGCCGTCACCACTTCAGCCGATGGGCCTGGCGAACGCCACAGGAAAATGGTTAGGGGCTTCTACCGGTGTCCTGAATGGCCAGTTCCACGAGCCAGATTCGCTGCACGCTGACGATACGACACCCGTACGCGTTTACGCGCTCGACGGCGATATTACGAACGGTATGACGGATGCCACAGGCATAACGTATAGCGCCTTGGTGCTATTGCCCTCAAAACAGGCCGACATCCGCGCCGGCCGCGACATCGTAAACCTTTCGCTTATCGGCCAACACACGCGCGCGGCCGATATCACGCGCGTGTCGGCGGGTCGAGATATCTATGACACGTTCTTCCCCAACGGTAACGTCTTCGGTCCAAACACCTGGGCGCAACCTTTGGTGCCGGCACTGCTGGTCGGTGGCCCCGGTACCTTCGTCGTCGACGCAGGTCGCGACATCGGTCCTTTCGTAAGCCAGGCTGACGTGACGTCGCAATCCGGGCAATCGACCATCCCCACGGGCATCCAGGCCGTCGGCAACACCTACAATCCCTACCTTCCGCACGAAAGCGCGGACATCCTGGTGAACTTCGGCGTCGGTCCGGGCGTGGACACGGCGGGCTTCCTCGCGCACTACCTCAATGGCGGCGATGGCTTGCCCAATCTGGCGCCGGACCTCGTGGCCTTTATGGAGCAGCGCATCGCCGGTGAGCGCACGGCCACCGGTCATCTCACGGACGACGTGACGACACCGCTGACCGACGACCAGGCCCTCGGTCTGTTCGCCAGGGAACCTGAGATTGTCCAGCGTATCTTCGCTGACAAGGTCCTGTTCAAGCTGCTTGCCCAGGTAGGTACGGACTACAACAATCCATCGAGCCCGTACGCGGGCAAGTACGCTCGTGGCTACGCCGCGCTGGAGAGCATGTTCCCGAGTACGCTCGGATATACATCGAACGGTGCAGGGCAGGGTGGACTCAATGGCGGGGCTGCCACGGTGGATACCGGCGATCTGGATATCCGCAGCTCGACCATCCAGACGCAGCAGGGTGGGGACGTCACCTTGCTCGGCCCCGGTGGACAGGCACTTATCGGCAGTACATCGGCGCCGTCGCAAATTACCGACCCGAACGGCAAGGTCATCGCCGGACCCAACACCATGGGCCTGCTCACCCTGGAAGCCGGTAACGTCAACGTCTTCACCGACCGCAGCCTGCTGCTGGCGCAAAGCCGCGTATTTACCGAGCAGGGCGGCGATGTCACGATCTGGAGCTCCAACGGCGACATCAATGCCGGCCAGGGTGCAAAGACCAACAGCGAGGTTCCTCCGCCGACCTTCCTGTGTGATGTCGATGCATGGTGCCGTGTCGACGCACGCGGCCAGGTAAGCGGTGCGGGTATCGCCACGCTACAAACGGTTGAAGGTGCGCCCCCCGGCAACGCCTACCTCATCGCACCACGTGGCACGGTCGACGCCGGTGATGCGGGTATCCGCGTCTCCGGTAACCTGGTCATCGCCGCGGCGCGCGTGGCCAATGCCGACAATATCCAGGTCAAGGGCGATTCGATTGGTGTTCCCGTGACAGCGGCTGTCAACATCGGTGCATTGAATGCGGCAAGCGCCGCTGCTACCGCCGCAACGCAGGCCGCGGAAGATGTGGCGCGCAAACAGCAATCCGATGCGCGTGACAAGCTCCCGTCCGAGATCTCGGTGCATGTGCTGAGCGAAGGTGACAACACCTCGAGCGTCTCCCCGGCGGCGGGCTACGACAGCGGGTCGCCGGTGCAGGTACTTGGTCGTGGCGATGCGACGGGCCAACTGACGGAAGGGGAACAGAAGGCTCTGCATCGGATGTAATGTCTGCAACAAGGCGTGAAACATAGGGAGGGCGTTGCCCTCCCTATGCGTTTCATGACAGGCGATATGAATGTTCAGTTCGAACGTGATCCACGACACACTCGCGCTTGCCGAAATCACCGAACCGTCATACGCACGGACACCGCATTGGCACGACGGGGTAACGACGCAAGGTGATGCTTGCAAGGCCTCCACTCCGGGGGGCTTCTATGCAAAGGGGTAACACCATGCGTTGCGATTCTTCGATGGGAAACACCAGCATGAAGTTCATTGCGGGCGCCATTTTCATGTGCCTCGCTTCGGCCGCTAGCGCGGCCACCACGCTCGTCGGCGGTGGCGCCACGCTGCCGGCCATCGGTTACACCGGTGCCGCGGCGAACCCGGCCGGTTCGCCGATCACGCCCGCTGCCGGTTCGCTTTTCGGCTCCTACGGCGGCAATCCGGTCACCTACTGCCCGACCGGCAGCGGCGCGGGCAAGAAGGTTCTCGCCGGTAACGATCCGACCAACTTCCAGGTGAACGGTACCTGCGGCAGCACCACCCCGACGAACTTCGGCGGCGTGGGCCTTACCCAGGCGTTCTTCGCTGGCTCGGACGCTCCGCTTTCGCTCACCGAATACAACAACTATGTACTTGGCCACGGTACGGGCACGCAGCCGACCCAGCTGCCGGCCATCGCCGGTGCCGTCGGCATCGCTTTCAGGAAGACTGGCGTCAACGCGCTGACGCTTAGCGAAGACCAGATCTGCGGCGTCTTCTCCGGCAGGATCACTGACTGGAAGGACCTGACTGCAAACGCCGTCACCGGTCCGATCAACATCGCCTACCGCAGCGATGGTAGCGGCACGTCGTTTTCGTTCCTGAACCACCTTACTGCCGTCTGCCCGACCGTCGCGCATCCGGCCACGAGCTTCCAGACGCTTCAGGCCTATGCCACCGGCGCCTCGTCGTATTTCTCGGCGTACGCCAGCTCTGTCGGCGCAAGCGGCAACGCGGGCGTGACCGCTGCCGTCGCCGCGACCGACGGCTCCATCGGCTACGCCGAAGTCGCCAATGGCGTCCCGGGTGGCGTGAAGATTGCGTCCGTGACGAATACGGCCGGAACGACCATCAACCCGCTCACCGGCTTCGGCCCGACGGCGATTGCGGTCAACGTGGTTTTTGACAAGGCTATCGCCGATGCGCCCGCTACGGGCACGGGCCGTCCGGTACTGGTCTCGCTGCCGGTGACGGGTACCTGCGTTGGCCTGGTGAGTCCGGATGACTACGCCAACCCGGCGTCCGGCTATCCGATCATCGCCATCACCAACCTGCTCGGCAACAAGCAGGGTAACGGTACCGATACGGCTGCGGTTCGCACCCTTCTCGGCTCGCCGTACAACACCGCGATCCGTACGTCGGTGACCAAGATCGGTCGCGCGGGCACGGGCTATGCGTGGTTGAGCAACGCCGCCGGCGTCCTGAGCCAGACCAAGGTCGACAGCTGCATCGTCAACTGATCCACGCTTTCCGTCCAGGAAGGATGGGCGAAGGGGGTGGGCGTAAGCCCGCCCCTTTTGCATCTTCATATCCACTGTCGATCGTGCGACTCGCAGTTGAAACAAAGAGGTGCGAGCCTCGCATCATGGCCCGTTCAATGAACATTCGCCGGCATGCGGAAGCCGGGTTCAGCCTGCTCGAGACGATCGCTGCGATCCTCTTGCTGGCACTGGCGTTTGGCGCCGTCATGCACGTGGCCGGGGCGGCCACCGAGGTGACGGGGCACACGCGGGAACTGAATCGCATTGCCATGCTGGCCGATACCACATTGGATACCGCAGGGCGCCGGGAGCTGTTGCATGAAGGCACGCAGACCGGCTGGTACGACACGCGTCACCAATGGCGCATGATCGTTTCTGCACAGCAAGCCTTCCCGGGCCAGTCCCCGGACCTTCACGTGTATCGCGTCGATCTCGATATCACCTGGCGCGACGGACACGCGGAGCGTAGTGCGCACTTCGCAACGTTGCGGTTGCAGGATGAACCCAGAGCCGTGCCCGCGACGTCGGTAGCCGGCCCATGAACGCTACGCGTGGCTTCAGCCTGATGGAAGTGCTCGCCGCCCTGGCGCTCCTGGCCATTCTTCTGCTCGGCGTTTATTCGGGCGTTCGCTCGACGACGCTGAGTGTCGGCCATGGTTCGGCGGTTATCGCGCGCCTCGACGAGGTTCGTGGCGGCCGGGAATTTCTTCGTCGGCAACTGTCATCGGCCACCGCGTTGCCATGGAAGACGGTCGACGATAACGTGCCGGTCGTCTTTGATGGCGATGCCACGCATGTCCGCTTCGTCTCCACCTTGCCCGGCTACCTTGGCAAGTTGGGACCGCAGGTGATCGAGATCATGCTTGCGGATGATGGTAAGGAAGGCCATTCGCTGGAGGCACATCTCTCACCGCTGCCAGGAAGTCAGTCAAGGCTCGTCGCTGGTGCGCAGGATGTCCTGCTTACCCGCGTACGCTCGTTGCACATCCGCTATGCCCGTCGCGGCTCTGCCGTGTGGCAGGAGCAGTGGAGCGAGCCTATGGTATTGCCGGGTGTTGTCGAAATCAGCGTGGTTCCGGAAGAGGGCGCCGATGGCTGGCCGCCGCTGCTGGTGGCGCCGAGGCAGGATCCCGATGCCGTGAACGTGCGTGGTGCGGCCCGGCGTTTATCGGAATCCGTGCAATGAGGCACGCGCAACGCGGCGTGGCCTTGCTGGTGGTCCTCTGGGCGTGCACCTTGCTCGCCATCCTGGTCGGTGGCTTCGCCAGCGTCGCTCGTGTTGAAGCGTTGCAGACGCGATTCACGCTCGGCCAGCAGCGCGCGCGCTACGCCGCCGAAGCGGGGATCATGCGGGCTATCGTGCTCGCGGAAGCGCACCACCGGCAGGCCATGCTCGTGCAGACCGGGGGCGCTGTATCGATAGACAACAGCGTGCCGGGCGATGGCAGGTCATTGGCGTTCGAGTTCGATCATGTGCATGTGGCGGTGGGCATGCTCGATGAAACCGGAAAGGTCGATATCAATACCGCCGACCCTCGCGCGCTTCGGGCGCTCTTCATGGCGGCGGGCTGTCAGGAGGCGCGTGCCGATGAACTGACCCACCACGTAGTGGAATGGCGTGGACCTACGGCTAGCCATGTGTCGGACGACGGTACGTCGGCTCCGTCGATGCCCCTGATGTCCGGTGGCAGCCCATCGAAGCGTTACACGGCATTTGCTGCCATCGAGGAGCTGCAGGGGCTACCGGGCATGGACCCGGCGTTGTACAACACCGTGGAGCCGGCGATCACGATCTGGTCCGGGCGACCGGCGCCTGAGCCGGATTTTGCGCCTGTCCTTGCCATGGCGGCAGTGCGGGGCCTCGACCCGACCCGTGCGCGCGAAGTCGTTCTTGCGCGTGACAGTGTTCCACCCGGTACGGTTCTGCAGAACCTGCCTGGCGGTATCACCCTCGGGGGCGCGATGCCGGGCAACACCATCACATTCCGCGCTGATGCGGACGACGGCCATGGCTCCCGCACCACCGTGGAGGCCACGGTGCAGTTTCCCATGGTTGGGCTGGAACGCGGCGCAAACGAGAGGCTGTATACCGTCTTGCGCTGGCGGGATGGGCCGTCGAGTTAACCGGCCGAAGTGGCTAACCGGCGCAACCATGGGTAGTCTGCGTCACGGGCTGGCAACACGTACCCTCCAATCTCGCAGGCTTCAATGACCATGATGGTTCTTGCATGACGCGTTTTCTTACGATCGGCGCCACGGCGCTGGCGGTGGCACTGGCAGGCTGCTCAACGTTGCCGCAACCCCGCGACGATGGCGCACTGCAACGCGAGGCCATGGCGGGCACCGAGCTGCCGGCACCCAAGCCGCGCCTCATGCCGTCGACCAATCCAACGGCACCGACCAATGTACCGCCGCAGGTCACGACGGGCACGGGTGAGTTCATCAAGCCGGTGGGCCTGGCCAAGCCGAAGCCGGTCGCCGAGGGCGCGGGCACGGTCACGTTCAATTTCGAGAACCAGCCGGTCGAGTCGGTGGTGAAGGCCATCCTCGGCGATCTGCTGCACGAGAACTATTCGATCGTGCCGGGCGTGCAGGGCAACGTGTCCTTCTCGACCTCGCAGCCGGTGACGGCGGAGCAGGCGCTGCCGATCCTCGAGACCCTTCTTTCGTGGACGGGCAATGCGCTCGTCCACACCAATGGCCGTTACGTGGTCATGCCGTCCAAGGATGCCGTCGCCGGTAACCTCGTCCCGAGCATCGGCGCGAACGCGCCGGCTGGTGGCCTGCAGGCACGCCTGTTCCCGCTGCACTTCATCTCCGCGACGGAGATGCAGAAACTCATCAAGCCGTTCGCGCGTCCGGACGCGACGCTGCTCGCCGATCCGACGCGCAACGTGCTGGTCATGGCCGGCACGCCCACCGAGCTCGACAACTACCAGCGCACCGTTGCTACGTTCGACGTCGACTGGTTGCGTGGCATGTCGGTCGGTGTGTTCTCGCTACAGCGTGCCCAGGTGAAGGACCTCACGCCCAAGCTCGAAGGCATCTTCGGCGAGAAGGGCAACACGCCGATGGCCGGCATGCTGCGCTTCATTCCGATCGAGCGGACCAACTCGCTCGTGGTGCTCAGCCCCCAGCCGGCGTATCTGGATGAGGTGCGCAGCTGGATCGATCGTATCGACCGCGGGGGTGGCAACGAGCCGCAGTTGTACGTCTACGACGTGCGTAACGTGCAGGCCTCCGACATGGCCGATTACCTTTCGGATATCTATGGCAGCGGCTCCGGTGGTGGGCGCTCGGGCGATAAAGGCGGCAAGGTCGGCCCCGGCCTCAGCTCAGGCACGCTCGGTGGCAGCGACAGCGATATGGGTAATCGTGGCGGCTCCGGCCTCGGTAGCACCACGGGTGCGTTCGGCAACACCAGCTCCTCATCGACAGGCTCGTCGACGACCGGCGGCTTGAGCTCGGGTACCGGCACAAGCACGGGTTTCGGCGGCAGCAGCACGGGCAGTTCAGGCTTCGGGGCCGGCTCGGGCTCCTCCGACGACAGTTCCGCCGACACCGGCAGTCGTCATTCCTCGACCACCACGGACGATGGCGTGCGCATCACCTCGGTGGACTCGAACAACCAGCTCATGGTCCGGTGCCGCCCCGCGCAGTGGACCGAGATCGAAGAGGCGATCAAGCGCCTGGACGCCGTGCCGATGCAGGTGCAGATCGAGACGCGCATCCTCGAGGTGACCCTCTCGGGCGACCTCGAGTTCGGCGTGCAGTGGTACCTCGAAGGATTGACGGGCACGACCAACGGGCAACCGACCCAGCCGGGTAACAAACATCAGTACGCGCTGGGCGGCGGCGGTGCGACGCTGGCGACAGGCGACAACTTCTTCTACTCCTTCGTCAACAACAACATCTCCGTGGCGCTGCATGCGATGGAGCAGAACGGAAACACCAAGGTGCTCTCGGCACCCTCGCTGGTGGTGCTGAACAACCAGAAAGCGCACATCGAAGTGGGCGACCAGATTCCGATCACGCAGACCTTCGTCAACACCGGGGCGAACACGGACAACACGATCGGCCAGGTGGAGTACAAGGACACCGGCGTGATCCTCAATGTGCGCCCGCGCGTGAATCCGGGTGGCCTGGTCTACCTCAATGTGAGCCAGGTGGTGAGCAGCCCGGGCATCAAGGACACCACCACCGGCAACTTCCCGATCCAGCAGCGCGAAGTGGCCACCCAGGTTGCGGTGCAGAGCGGGCAGACGGTGCTGCTCGGCGGCCTGATCAAGCAGAACGACGCCCTGACCGATACCGGCATCCCGGGGCTCAACCAGATTCCCGTACTCGGCCGTTTGTTCGGCACGACCAGCCGCACGCGGACCCGCACCGAGCTGATCGTCCTGATCACCCCCCGGGTGATCACCAATGGGGACGAGGCCAAGCAGGTCACCGACGAGTACCAGCGCAAGTTCGAGTCGCTCAGGCCGTTCACCCAGCCCGCCAGACCTTGACCGAAGGGTGACCGAGGGTGCATACACCCACATCACGGGGCGCGCTTCACATTGGAAGCGTGTTCCTGACAGGGGGAGACTCGCTTGATACAGGATCTGGCCGGCTGGTCCACGGTGCTGGAGCTGATGCCCACGGCGATGTTCGTGCGCGATGCGGCGCACCGCTGGGTGTTCGTCAACCGCATGGGCTGCGAATACTTCGGCCTGAACGCCGACGAGGTGCTCGGCCGGACCGACGCCGAACTCTTCCCGCCCGAGCAGGCCGCCCGCTTCGAAGCGGGTGACGACGCCGTGCTACGCAGCCACGAGGTCGTCGAAACCGAGGAAACGGTGACCGACCCCCAGGGCCATGTGCGTACTTTGCTCACCCGCAAGACCTGCATCGACCTGGAAGGCGCGCTCCACGTGCTGGCCTCGGTCACCGACATCACCGAGCTGCGCGAGTCCGAGGCGCATGTGCGCTGGCTGGCCTGCCACGATGCCCTGACCGGGCTGGCCAACCGCGCGGCGCTCTTCAGCCGGCTGGACGCCGCCATCGGCCGCGCGGCCAGCGGCGGCCTGCACGCCGCGCTGTTCCACCTGGACATGGACGGCTTCAAGAAGGTCAACGACACCTACGGCCACCTTATCGGCGACGAGCTGCTGGTGCAGTTCGGTGCGCGTCTGCGCAGTGTCGTCGGTCCTGACGACACGGTGGCCCGGATCGGCGGCGACGAGTTCGCGCTGCTGGTCGACGATCACGGCGACCTCGACGTGCAGGGCCTCGCCGAGCGCATTCTGGCCCTCGCCGGCGAGCCCTTCGACGTCCTTTCGACGACCACCTTTATCGGTACGTCCATCGGCATGGTCGCCATCGATGCCGAAGCGGTCGCGGCGGGAGAGATGGCCCGCAAGGCGGATAGCGCGCTTTACGAAGCGAAGAAGAAGCGTAACCGCCTGATGGTTTACACCAAGGCGCTGGACGCCGCGCTCGCCCATCGCCGCGACATCGAGAAGGCGCTGCTCGAGGCCTTATTGACCCGCGAGGGCCTGAGTTGTCACTACCAGCCAATGATCCGCAGCTCGGACGGCAAGGTGGTCGGCCTCGAGGCGCTGGCCCGCTGGCGGCATCCCACCCTCGGCGTGGTCTCGCCGGTGCAGTTCATTGCCGTGGCGGAAGAGACCGGCCTGATCGGCCAGTTGGGCGAATGGGTGCTACGCACCGCCTGCGCCCGCGTTGCCAAGCTCGACGACCTGTTCGTTGCGGTCAACGTGAGCGCCGTGCAGCTGCGCGACGACGACTTCGCCAACATGGTCATGCGCGTACTCATCGAGACGCGCCTGTCGCCGAAGCGCCTGGAGCTGGAGATCACCGAGACGGCCATCGTCAATGCCGATGGTGGGTCAGTCCGGCTACTCAAGCGTCTGCGCCGGGCCGGCGTGCGTATCTCGCTCGACGATTTCGGGACGGGCTACTCCAGCCTGACCCTGCTCAAGGACCTCGCCGTCGACAAGGTCAAGATCGACCGCTCCTTCGTGCAGAACGCGACCCAGGCCGGCGATTCGGCGGCCATCGTGCGGGCGGTGTCCAATCTGGGCGCCGCGCTGGGCCTGTGCGTCGTGGCCGAGGGCGTGGAGACCGAGCAGCAGCGGGCCTTCCTGACCGAAGCCGGTTGCGACGAACTGCAGGGTTTCCTGTTCTCGCCGGCCGTGGCGGAAGACCGCATCGACCGGGTCACCGGGCCATATCCGGCCCCGCTGGCGACTCATTCGGCCGGATAGGCGTCCGTCGGCATCGGCCAGGTACGGCGCAGGTCCGGCATGCCGGGCATGGTGGTCGGCTGCGGTAGCGGCAAAGGCGTGCGGGCATCCACCACGCCGCCGGTCGCGTCGCCGACGATGGCGATGATGCAGGCCCCACTTTCCTGCGAACTGCCGAAGGAGAGCCGTCCCCAGGGCATCTGCATGACCGTATAGCGGTTCGGCAGCATGGCCGGCGCGGCGGGCAGGTTGGTTTCCGAGGCGCTCGCGTGGAAAGCTTCGGTCAGCTCGTTCCTCGCGAAGCACGGCCGCTGTTCCAGCTGGATCGAGGTGAAGCGCACCATCGGCACGTCGCCCCCTTCGTTGAAGCCGCGGGCCTCGAAGGCGCTCACGCGGTAGCCGTCGCGGGTGATGAAGGGCACGCTGCGCACGATCTGCGGCGGGGCGTCGGTGGTGGCGTGCAAGCCGCCCGGCAGCTTGCGGGACAACGCATCCACCGCGTTGGGCAGGGTCCCCATCGTCGAGTTGATGATCTCGACCAGGGTCTTGTCGCTGCGCTGAACACTCACGGGATCGGCCGCCGCGGCAGGAGCCAGGACAGCGCATAGCAGGATGGCCAGGAGGCGAGTGGGACGCATGAGGGCCAGGTTGAGGTGAGCAGGGGCGCTAGTTTGCACGAGTTGCGTATGCCCTTGCATGCGCCGTGAATGCCCGGATATTGGAAACAACGTCCTACCCCTGATCCCGATGACAGACCTGCGCTTCGACAATGCCTTCGTCCGCGAGTTGCCGGCCGACCCCGAACTATCCAACGGTCCGCGCCAGGTCGTCGGCGCCGCGTTCTCGTGGGTGGACCCGACGCCGGTCGCGGCACCGCGGCTGGTCGCGGCCTCGGCCGAGGTGGCGACGATGCTTGGCGTCTCGCCCGAGGCGCCAGATTTTGCGGAGGTGTTCTCGGGTAACGCTCGCTGGCCGGGCATGACCGGTTACGCCATGGCCTACGGCGGCCACCAGTTCGGCAACTGGGCCGGGCAGTTGGGCGACGGCCGCGCGCTGAGCCTGGGCGAGGTGATTACCGCCCACGACGGCCGCCAGGAACTGCAGCTGAAGGGCGCCGGCCGCACGCCGTACTCGCGCGGGGCCGACGGCCGCGCCGTGCTGCGCTCGTCCATTCGCGAATTCCTGTGCAGCGAGGCCATGCACCACCTCGGCGTGCCGACGACCCGGGCACTGTCCCTGGTGGTGACCGGTGACGAGGTGCTGCGCGACGTGATGTACGACGGCCACCCGGCGCTGGAGCCGGGGGCGATCGTCTGCCGTGTGGCGCCGTCGTTCATTCGCTTCGGCTCGTTCGAGCTGCCGGCGGCGCGCAATGACCTCGACCTTTTGCGCCGCCTGGCGGACTTCACCATCGCCACGCATTACCCGGCCTTTGCCGGCCTCGACGGGGAAGGGCGGTACGCCGCTTTCTTCACCGAGGTCTGCGAGCGCACGGCACGCCTCATGGCGCACTGGATGCGCGTGGGCTTCGTGCATGGGGTGATGAATACGGACAACATGTCCATCCTCGGGCTGACCATCGATTACGGTCCCTATGGCTGGGTGGATGACTTCGACCCGGACTGGACACCGAACACCACCGATCGCGCGCACAAGCGCTACCGCTTCGGCCACCAGCCACGCGTGGCTTACTGGAACCTGCAACGTCTCGCCCAGGCGTTGTCGCTTTTGTTTGCCGGCGTCGACGCGCTGCAGGCCGGGCTGGATCGCTATGTGGAGGTGTTCGAAGCCACCGACGCGGCGTTCTCGGCGGCCAAGCTCGGTCTCGCTAACGCCCGCGAAGGCGACGAGGCGCTGGTCGCCGACCTGCGTGGCCTGCTCACCCTGGGTGGGATGGACATGACGATTTTCTTCCGTGACCTCGCGCTGCTCGATCTCGATGCGCCGCATCCGGGTGTCGTCGGGGCGGCGTTCTACGAGGAAGACAAGCGCGTCGCGACGCAGGAGGCGCTGGCGTCCTGGCTGCAGCGCTATGCAGCGCGCGTGCAGGCCGATGAATCGCCGGCGTCGGAGCGGCTTGCCCTGATGCACGCCAGCAACCCGCGCTACGTGCTGCGCAACTACCTCGCGCAGCAGGTCATCGACAGCGCGGAGCAGGGCGACGACGCGCCCCTGCATGAGCTGATGGAGACCCTCCGCCAGCCCTACGACGAGCAGGCGGGCAGGGATCACCTTGCCGGCCGCCGGCCCGAGTGGGCACGCGACCGGGTCGGCTGCTCCATGCTTTCCTGCAGTAGCTGACGGGCCACAGGGTAGAATCAGCGGCCCGGATCTTTAGTCAGGCCTGTCGCGTTGTCCGCTGGTTACGCCTCCGATGCCGCTCTTGAAGCGCTTTTCGTCCCGTTCGTCACGGGCGATCTCGCGTGGCCCGCGTCTGGCGACGTGCTGATGCTGCGCGCGCGGGACGGTTTCGTGCTGCGCGAGCAGCGCCGTCCTGGCTGGGTGCTGCAGCAGTCGTTCAAGCCGGCGGCGGATGCCCTGGCGCGCTCCGGCTTCGCCGTGAGCGCGGATCTGCCCGAAGGCCGGTTTGCCCTCGTCATGGTGCTGCCGACCCGGCAGCGCGAAGAGTCGCGCGCCTTGTTCGCGCAGGCGATGGCCCATGTCACGCCCGATGGCGCCGTCCTCGCCGCCGTGCCGAACGCCGAAGGCGCGAAGACCGCCGAAGCCGATCTTGCGCTGCTGGCCGGCGGCGTGACGAACCTCTCCAAGCACAAATGTCGCGTCTTCTGGACGCGTCCCGGCGCCGTGCCGGATCCCGCCTTGCTCGACGCATGGCTGGCGCTGGACGGGTCCTTGCCGATCGACGAGGGTCGCTTTGTAAGCCGGCGTGGCCTGTTCGCCTGGGATCGCATCGACATCGCGTCGGCCTTGCTGAGCTCGGTGTTGCCCGAGGACTTCGCCGGTCGCGTTGCCGATCTCGGCGCGGGCTTCGGTTATCTGGCCTGCCGTGTCATCGCGACGAATCCCGGCGTCACCGCGGTGGACCTGTACGAAGCGGAAGGGCGCGCCATCGAGCCGGCCCGTCGGAACATCGCCGCGGCGGTTACCGCGTCGGGCCGCGCCATCGCTACCCACGTGCAGTGGCACGACGTGACCCATGGTATCGACGGTGGCTACGACGCCATCGTTTCCAATCCGCCATTCCATCAGGGGCGCGCCGACCAGCCGGAGCTGGGTCGCGCCTTCATTGCGGTCGCGGCGCGCGCCCTGTCGCCGCAGGGTCGTTTCTGGATGGTGGCCAACCGGCATCTTGCCTACGAAGCCACGCTCGATGCGTGCTTCACCCATGTTCGTACCGTCGCCGAGCGCGACGGGTTCAAAGTGATCGAAGCGAAGGAGCCTCGTCGATGAAACTCGTGCGCCTGTTGGCGAACCTCGGCTATGGCAGCCGCAAACAAGTCGCCTCCCTGTTCCGCGAAGGCGCGGTCACCGATGCCTCGGGCGAGGTGCTCTATGCCGATGACAAGGTCGAACACGCCGACGTGCGCTTCGAAGGCGAGCCGCTGGATCCGCCGGCCGGCATGCTGATCATGTTGAACAAGCCCGCCGGGTATACGTGTTCGCGCAAGGATGTCGGTCGTCTGGTGTACGAGCTGCTGCCGCCGCGTTACGGCATTCGCAATCCGGTGCTGTCGACGGTCGGGCGCCTCGACCGCGAGACCTCGGGCCTGCTGCTGTTCACCGACGACGGCCCGTTGCTTCACCGGATCATTTCGCCGAAGTCCTCGGTGGCCAAGGTGTACGAGGCGACGCTCGCCGAGGACTTGCGCGGCGATGAAGCGGCGACCTTCGCCGCCGGCACGTTGATGCTCGACGGCGAAACCGATCCGCTCGAGCCGGCCGCGCTCGACGTGCTTGGGCCGCGTCATATACGTCTGTCGCTTACCGAAGGCCGCTACCACCAGGTCCGCCGCATGTTCGCTGCCATCGGCAATCACGTCGAAACCCTGGAGCGCGTCGCCTTGGGTGGCCTGACGTTGGAAGGCCTCCCTTCGGGCGAATGGCGCCAGCTGACTGCCGAAGACACCGCCCGCATCTTCGCTGCCCCCAACGGCGCCCCGGCTCTGTAGGAGCCGATTCATCGGCGATCCCGCGGCAGCGGGCCAGAGTTGGCGCAAGCACCCATCGCCGATGAATCGGCTCCCACATTTATCCATGTGTGGACGTTCCGTCCACGCCGGGTGCAGTATCGGAGAGTCCACACGATCACCCAAGGAGCACCTCATGACCAAGATCGCTATTGCCGTCGCCCTCGCCAGCCTCTTCGCCGGTACAGCCACCGCGGGTAACGTCGTCGACAAGAGTGTCGTCGTCCCGATGACCCTGGTGACCGCCGATGGGGCGGGCGCCTCCGTGGGTACCGTGACTGTCACCCAGTCGGCGGGTGGACTCGTCTTCACCCCGAACCTCAAGGGCTTGCCGCCGGGCGACCATGGCTTCCACCTGCATGAGAAGGCCAGCTGCGATCCGGGCGAGAAGGACGGCAAGAAGGGCGCCGCCCTCGCTGCCGGTGGTCACTTCGATCCGCAGCACACCGGCAAGCACGAAGGCCCGGACGCCGCCGGTCATGAAGGCGACCTCCCGCGCATCACGGTAGGAGCCGATGGCACCGACACCACCGCGGTCACCGCGCCGCACCTGAAGAGCCTGGCCACCCTGAAGGGCCACGCCCTCATGATCCACGCCGGCGGCGACAACTACGCTGATGAGCCGGCTCCGCTGGGCGGCGGCGGTGCGCGTATCGCCTGCGGCGTGATCAAGTAAGGGTCGCATGTCCCAAGGCGGTCTTTTCGCAGCCGAACCGCTCGTGATCGTCGATGACGGCCACGGGCGGTTTGCGTATAAGCCGGACGTCATTTCCGTACCGTTGGCGGAGACCTGGTTCGCCACGTTGCTGGCAGACATTCCCTGGCAGGCCAAGCGCCGCGAGATGTATGGCCGCGAGGTGGACGTGCCGCGGCTGGTCCAGCATTACGCGCTGGAGGATCCGGCGTTGCCTTCCGTGCTGCGTGATGCGGGCCGCGAGGTGATCGCGGCGACGGGCGTGCCGTTTACATCGGTGGGCCTGAACCTGTATCGCGACGGGCGCGATAGCGTGGCGCCGCACAACGACCACATCGAGGAGCTGGCGGAAGGCGCGCCGATCACGTTGCTGTCGCTGGGCGCCACGCGGACGATGGCCTTGCGCGAGCGCGAATCGCCGAAGCGGAAGTTCGATGTGAAGCTGGAGCCGGGAAGCCTGCTGACGATGAGTTACGCCACACAGTTCCATTGGGATCATGGGATTCCCAAGGCGCGCGGTGAGGTGGGCCCGCGGATCAGCCTGGCGTTCCGGGTGAGGCCGCTTTAGAAGAGATCGATGCTGCCCAGCGCGACGGCTGAACCCAGCTCGCCGAGCTTGGTCAGTGCCTCATAACCGTGCACGCTGTTTCGGCCATTTTCCTTGGCGAAGTACAGCGCTTTATCCGCGCGGTCGAGCACGATTTCGGGGTAGTCGTTCTCGGTGATGCGCGCGTAGCCAATGCTCACCGTCACGTGGCCCACCTGGGGGAACGCGTGCTCGGCGACGAAGTGACGGAAACGGTCCAGTGCCATGTGCGCGACGCGTTCGTCCTGCGCGGCGATGAGCATGACGAACTCTTCGCCACCAAAACGGAACAGGACGTCGCTCTGGCGGAAGCTGTGGCGCATCTGCTGGGCGAGCATCAGGATGACCTCGTCGCCGTAGACGTGGCCGTAGGTGTCGTTGATGCGCTTGAAGTGATCGATGTCGAGGATGGCCAGCCAGATCTGCGAGACATCGTCTTCGAAGGGCAGGCGGCGCTCGTCGTCGCCCTTGGCCGAGGCGCGGGCACGCTGGCGCTGCAACTTGAGCAGGCGTTGCAGGCGTTGCTCGAAGCTGCGCCGGTTGTACAGGCCGGTGAGCTTGTCGCGCTCGCTCTCGTTGAGCAGCGCGATGTAGTTGCCGTAGATGCGGGCGTAGCCCTCGACCATGTTGCGCACGCTGTCCAGCGAATCTTCCGATTCCAGCATCAGCGCGCCGATGGCCGCGTGGTCACGCTGGATCGGGATCACCAGGCGGCAGGTGCCGTCGTCGGTGACATCGCTGATGGCTTCCAGCGTTTCCATAGCGCAGACGATCGTGTCGATCGGATCGCCGTCGCGCGTGGGATCCAGCGCTTCGACCACGAAGGCGCCTTCGGCATTGCGCGAGCAGACCACGATGGAATCCACCGGCAGCTGCAGGCTCTCGCCGCGCTTGCACAGGGTGACGCTGCTGACGGAAATCAGTTCGGCCAGCGACAGCACCAGGCTGTGGTCGAGGGCGTCGATATCGCGGTGGTGGGTGAACTCGGCCACGGAGGCGAGCAGGCGCGACTCCGGCGGCCCACCGGCAAGCGAATGCCAGGGCGACCTCATGAGCGCATGTCTCCTGCGACGTGACGTCCGCTATGTGAGCAACTGGCTGGCACCGACCCCTTCCTCCCCTGTTGGTGTCGCGACGATGATCCCCTACCGCGCAACCTCGAAGTTGTTAGCGGCACCGTCATCGCGAACTTTAGGGCAAATTCGGCAAGAATTCAGGAAAATGTAGGAAACTGAGAACGGGTTCCGCTTTTGTCGCTTCACGAATGTGACGGTTTGGGTTAGGGCGTCATTCCGGCATGGGCGGCCAATGCGCCAGCAGCGCCGGATCGACGCCGACCCGTCGGCAGGATCGCGAGGCGACGCCTTCGGTCAGCGCCACGCGGAACAAGGGCACCATGCCGCGGAGGGCGCCACGCGCCAGTCGCGCCTTGCGCAGGTCGCTATCCGTTCGCTGCAACAGTGTTGCCGCCCAGTCCGGCAGCAACGCGGCGCCGGCATGCAGGAACAGGTCGCGCGACAGACCGGCCATCGGTACGGGCAGGTCGAGGCGCCTGAGCACGTCAAGCACCACACGCGAGCGCTCCCCGAACACCAGCGTTGGCAGCACCTGCGCGATATACGCGTCCATGTCGGCGACTGAGCCCGGTACATCGCGGGCGCCGAGGGCTTCGGCCACTCGACGCGTCTCGTCCAGATAGGCATCGGCGACACGTGGCGTGACGGCCATAGGCCCGTAGGCGCGATAGCCGGCCAGAAAACTCGACATCTCGCTGACGTGGACCCAGGTGAGCAGGTCCGGATCGTCGGCCGCGTAGGGAGCCCCGGCCTCATCCACGCCGCGCACGTGACTGTGGATCATGCGCACGTGCCCGATGAGTGCCTGCGCTTCGCTCGTGGGGGCGTAAGTGGTCGCGCCGACGAAGGCGGTGGTCCGGCGCAGTCGGCCGACCAGATCCTCGCGGAAATTCGAGTGATCCCACACGCCAGCCAGCGCACGCGGGTGCAGCAGTTGCAGGTACAGCGCGCAGAGGCCACCGGCAAGCATGCCGCAGAAATCCGAGTGCATGCGCCAGGTAACGCTGGAGGGTCCGAACAGGCCGGCATCGCCCACGGGATGGTCGTAGTCGATGCCGCCCGAGGGCGGCCTGGGAAACGCCGTGAGCACCCAGCGCCGGATGGGCGCGGATGCGGGACGAAGCAGGCCCGCGAAGATCGTCATGGACTCAGTCCCCGGACCACCAGCCTCGCCATTTAAAGAACCACACCGGCAGGAGCGTGCTGAGGATGATCACGCCCAGCGCGATGGGATAGCCGTACGGCATGCTGAGTTCGGGCATGTCCTTGAAGTTCATGCCCCAGATGCCGGCCAGGATGATCGGCGGAATGGTCGCGACGGACGCGACGGTCAGCACCTTCATCACATGGTTCTGGTCGGTGCTGATGAAGCCGAGCGTGGCGTCGAGCAGGAACTGCAGCTTGTTGGTGAGCTGGTCGTCGAACTCGTCCAGCGTCCGCAGGTCGTGATCGACCACGCGCAGGCGCACCTCCACGTTCTCGGACATCCATTCCGGCTTCTTGGCGCGCACGAACGAGACGATGCGCTGCACGCCCAGCATGGATGAGCGATTGCGCGCCTGCAGACCCTCGAGCCGGCCGATCTCCAGCATGATGTCGCGCAGCAACGGCGTGCCCAGGCGTTCCGGCGTGAACACGCGGTCGGAGAGTTTCTTCAGCTCCGCCGAGACATCTTCCATGCGTTGCGCAGCGAGGTTGACGATGGCCTCGATCAGGGTGGCGAGCGCATCGGCACTGGATTCCCAGTGGTGCTCGCGGCAGCTGTCGCTGGCCAGTTTGAACGCGGGCGATTCGGCGAAGCGCAGCGT
>NZ_JBFUIT010000044.1:0-20039 GCF_056401735.1 Luteibacter sp. P4_D7_3 | reverse complement strand
CGCCTCGAGGGTGGACACCAAGGTCTCTCACGACGATACGGTCAGCGGGAAGGAGAGCCGTTGGCGTGGGTGTGGCCGCCCAAGCGGACCATTACGGCGGTCGTGCAGATACGTCATTTCCGGCGCGGCGAGCGTTTTCCTCGCCGCTGCGCTGACTCGCGGACGATCTCGGCGCTGGGGTCGACCGTTTGGCGATGCCGACGAGCCGTCAGCCGGAGCGGCGTTGCCTCGCCGGCTCGGCCCGCACGAACCTCAGGGATGGGAAGAGYCTTCGGTGCCCACCCTCGAGGCGAGTTCCGCACAAGTGGAGCGGCCGCAGGCCAATAAGAACATGGTCCGCGCAGCGGACTTTCCGGTACGAAACGCGGAGGACRTGTCTGAGCAGCGAGGGTGGGCACCGAAGGCTCTGCGCCGCTACGTCCGCGCCCGCCGCGGCGAACGCCGCTGGTTACATGGGGCGCGTAGCGACCGGCCTTTCGCCGATGAATCGGCTCCTACATTTGTTTATTCACATAGCTGTAACAACGTTGTGCGCGTTAAACTAAGCCCGTTTTGCCCCACACAAACTGGAGATTCCCCATGAGCACCCCGCTGAAGAACCGCCGCATCCTGCTCAAGCTCTCCGGTGAAGCCCTTATGGGAGCAGAGGACTACGGCATCGATCCCAAGGTGATCGGTGGGCTGGCCAAGGAAATTCTCGAAGTGCGTGACGCCGGCGCGCAGATCGGCGTCGTTATCGGAGGCGGCAACATCTTCCGTGGCGCGGGTCTGGCCGCCGCCGGGATGGATCGCGTCACCGGCGACCACATGGGCATGCTGGCGACCGTCATGAACGCTCTGGCCATGCAGGACGCCATCGAAAAGCTCGGTGGCGAAGCACGCACCATGAGCGCCATCAAGATCAACGAAGTCTGCGAAGACTTCATCCGTCGTCGCGCCATCCGCCACCTCGAAAAGGGCCGCGTCGCGCTGTTCGCCGCCGGCATCGGCAACCCCTTCTTCACCACCGACTCCGCCGCCGCCCTGCGTGCCGTGGAAGTCGGCGCCGATCTGTTGCTCAAGGCCACCAAGGTGGACGGCATCTATTCGGCCGATCCGAAGCGTGACCCGACCGCCACCCGCTACGACCACCTCACCTACAACCAGGTGATCGAGCGCCGCCTCGAAGTGATGGACACCGCGGCGATTGCGTTGTGCCGCGAAAACAAGCTGCCCCTGCGTATCTACGACATGACCCAGCCCGGCAACCTCATGAAGATCATGAAGGGTGAGCAGGTCGGTACGCTCGTCGACGCGGGCTGAGGCTGACGGGCCTCCCGGAGGCCCTTGGCGCGCTGCGGCACGGCCGTACGGCCCGCGCTGCTATACTCGTCTGCTGACCTGATCCACCGGAATCCCGCCCATGATCAACGACATCAAAGCCGATGCCCAGACCCGCATGGGCAAGAGCATCGAGTCCCTCAAGCACGACCTGAAGACGATTCGCACCGGTCGCGCGAATGCGTCCATCCTCGACAATATCGTCGTGCCCTATTACGGCACTCCGACGCCGCTGTCCCAGGTGGCCAACGTGTCCACGCCGGATGCCCGCTCACTGTCCATCAAGCCGTTCGACAAGGCGATGGTCGGACCGATCGAGAAGGCCATCATGGCCTCCGATCTGGGCATCACGCCGACGACCATGGGCATGGACATCCGTCTCAACTTCCCGCCCCCGACCGAGGAGCGCCGCAGGGAGCTGGCCAAGACCGTGTCGAAGGAAGGCGAGGCTGCCAAGATCGCCATCCGCAACGTTCGTCGCGATGCCGTCCAGCACGTGGCCAAGCTGCTCAAGGACAAGACCGTTACGGAAGACGACCAGAAGCGCGCCGACGCCGACATCCAGACCCTCACGGACAAGTTCGTGAAGGAAGTGGACGACGTCGTCAAGGAAAAGGAAAAGGAGCTGATGGCGCTCTGACGCGCCATCGGATCAGCCGCCATGGCAGCCAAGCCCGACGCACGGGTTCCCCGTCACCTGGCCATCGTCATGGACGGAAACGGTCGCTGGGCGAAGCAACGGCTACGTCCGCGTACGTTCGGCCATCACGCCGGCCAGAAGGCGGTCAAGGAAGCGGTCGAGTTCTGCCTGCGCCGGGGTATCGCGTCGCTTACGCTGTTCGCCTTCTCCAGCGAGAACTGGAATCGCCCGGCGACCGAGGTCTCGGCGCTTATGGAACTGTTTCTCAAGGCGATCGACAAGGAAGTCGACGAGCTGCACACCAACGGTGTCCGCATCCGCTTCGTCGGCGACCTCGACGCGTTCGCTCCCGAACTGCGCGCGCGCATGCTGGGTGCCATGGACCGCACGTCCGGCAACACTGCCCTGAACATGAACGTCGCCGTGAATTACGGCGGCCGCTGGGACATCGCCAACGCCGCGCGCCTCGCCATGGAAGCGATTGCCCGGGGTGAATTCGCCGCGGCCGAACTGGACGAAGCGCGACTCCATCGTTACACCTGTCTCGCCGATCAACCGCCGCTCGACCTGTTCATCCGCACGGGCGGTGAGCACCGGGTCAGCAACTTCCTGCTCTGGCAGCTTGCCTATGCCGAGCTCTATTTCACCGACACCCTGTGGCCCGACGTCGACCAGGCCTGCCTCTCCGAGGCTCTCGACGACTATGCCCGCCGCGAGCGCCGCTACGGCCGCACCGGTGAGCAGGTCGCCACGGGTTAACGCCGGAAACTCATGCTCAAGCAACGTATCCTCACTGCCGCCGTCCTCATTCCGGTCGTCCTGGCGCTGATCCTCCTGCCGCCTACCGGCTTCTTCGCGGCACTCATCGCGATCGTCTTCGTGGGCGCCGCCTGGGAGTGGAGCCAGCTCGCCGGAAGCCGCACCGCGGTCGGCCAGGGCATCGTCGCGGCCGTCGCCGCCGTCATGCTGCTCGCCCTCCTTCTCGTGTGGACGCCGGGGCTGCTCACCGCACTGACCCTCGCCGGCGTGGCCTGGTGGATCGGCTGCTGCTTCTGGTTGCGTAATTTCACTTTCGCCGCCGCTCCCAACGCCGAAAACCGCATGCTCAAGCTGGGCGTGGGCGTCCTGGTCATCGTACCGACCCTGGCCGCGGCCATGGCGATGCACGCAAGCGATCACGGCCACTGGTGGACGCTCCTGGGGCTGGTCATCGTCTGGTTCGCCGATACCGGCGCCTATTTCAGCGGCCGCTATTTCGGTCGGCGCAAACTGGCGCCGCGCATCAGCCCGGGAAAGACCTGGGCCGGTGTCTACGGCGCCATCGTCGCCGGTTCGTTCATCACGGTGCTGGGCGGCTACCTGATCGGCGTGCGCGAGACCTCGCAGCTTGTCGGGCTCGCCGTACTCGGCGTGGTGACCGTCGGTTTTTCCGTGGTCGGCGACCTGTTCGAGAGCCTGATGAAGCGCCATGCAGCCGTAAAGGACTCCGGCAGCCTGTTCCCGGGGCACGGCGGCCTGCTCGACCGCCTCGACAGCGTGTTCGCCGCCCTGCCGGTCTTCGCGGCGGGCAAAATGTTGCTGGGCCTGTAGCCATGGCTATTCGTCAGGTTGCGGTCCTCGGCGCCACCGGTTCCATCGGCGGCAGCACGCTCGATGTCATCGCCCGCCACCCCGACCGTTTCCGCGCCAGCGTGCTCGTGGCCAACCAGAGCAGCGAGGCATTGGCGGCGCTGTGCGAACGCTTTCGCCCCGACCTCGCGATCGTTGCCGACCCGGGCATGGAGGCCGACCTCGTCCGTCGACTTGCCGCCGCCGGCGTGCGTTGCGACGTCGCCTCGGGCGCCGACGCCGTCACGGCCGCAGCCGCCGGCCCGCTGTGCGACACCGTGGTAGCCGCTATCGTCGGTGCGGCCGGGCTCGACTCGACCTTCGCTGCCGCGCGTACCGGCAAGCGCCTCCTGCTGGCAAACAAGGAATCCATCGTCATGGGCGGCGCCTTGCTGCTCGAGGCCCTGCGGCAGGGCGGTGGCGAGCTCTTTCCGGTCGATTCCGAACACAACGCGATCTTCCAGTGCCTGCCCGGCGGCCGGCCCGATCTCGCCCGGGCCGGGGTTCGGCGCCTGGTGCTGACCGCTTCCGGTGGGCCGTTCCGCGGCCGCACGCGCGCCGATCTCGGCACGATCACCCCCGACGAAGCCTGCGCCCATCCGAAGTGGTCGATGGGCCGGAAAATCTCGGTCGACTCGGCCACGCTGATGAACAAGGGACTCGAAGTCATCGAGGCACACCATCTGTTCGCGGCGCCGGTCGACCGCATCGAGGTCGTGGTCCATCCGCAGAGCCTGATCCACTCGATGGTCGACTACATCGACGGATCCATGCTGGCCCAGCTTGGCAATCCGGATATGCGCACGGCCATCTCCTGCGCGTTGGCGTGGCCGGAGCGCATCGACGCCGGGGTCGCCCCGCTGGATCTGGCCGCACATGCCCGGCTGGACTTCGAAAAGCCCGACACCGATACCTTTCGCTGCCTCGCGCTGGCCTTCCAGGCGCTGCGGGCGGGTGGCGATGCCACCACGATCCTGAACGCGGCCAACGAAATTGCCGTGGGTGCGTTCCTTGCCGGGACCCTGCCGTTCCTGGGCATCGCCGAACTCGTCGAACGGGTTCTTGAGGAACTGCCGGCCGAACCCGTGGTCGATGTCCAGACCCTTGTAGAGCGCGACGCTGCCGCCAGGCGGTCGGCGCGGGACGTTCTGCACCGCGCTTACTGCTAAACTCGCTCTACCCAACGACTTTTTTTCGAGACCCTCCCTCTCCGATGAGCCCCTTCCTAGGTTCCGTGTTCTGGCTACTGGTGACGCTTGGCGTGCTGGTGACCTTCCACGAATTCGGCCATTACTGGGTCGCGCGCCGCTGCGGCGTGCGCGTACTCCGCTTCTCGGTCGGCTTTGGCCGCCCGCTGTGGCGCCGCGTGGCAAAGGACGGCACCGAGTACCAGGTGGCCGCCATCCCACTGGGCGGCTACGTGAAGATGCTCGACGCCCGCGAAGGCGAGGTCGATCCCTCCGAGCGCGGCCAGGAGTTCACCGGCAAGTCGGTCTGGAAGCGGATCGCCATCGTTGCGGCCGGCCCGGCCTTCAACCTTATTTTTACCGTCGCCGCCTTCTGGGCGATGTACATGATCGGCAAGCCGGACGTGGCGCCCATCGTCAACGCGACGCCGGGTACGATCGCCGCGCAGGCCGGCATCCGGCCTGGCGACCGCCTTATCGCCATGAACGGCGAGYCTGTGGCCACCGGCAGTGACGCCTTCGACGTGCTCGCCAACGGGTTGCTCGGCAACGAGCCGATGCCCGTGCGGGTGAAAGGCACCGACGGTAGCCAGCGGGACGTCGTCCTGCCCCTGCAGAACCTCACCGCCGAAGGCGACATCGGCAAGAAATTCGCCCAGCTCGGCCTGACCCTGCAGACCACGCCCTTCGTCGGCGATGTTGTCCCAGGCGATCCCGCGGCCCTCGCAGGCATTCGTGCCGGCGATCGCATCGTCAGCGTCAACGGAAAGCCCGTGGCGGACTTCGACGCCTTCACGAAGCTGGTGCCGGAGCAGGCCGTCGTCTCGCCGAAGCTCGCCGTGGCCATCGAGCGCGACGGCACGACGCGAACCCTCGACATCACCGCCCGGATGAAGTCCGAGCGCGGCCAGCCCACCCGCTGGATGATCGGCATCGGCGCGCGCCCGCCGGAAACGGCCACGCTGCGCTATGGTCCCGTGCGCGCCTTCAGCGAATCGCTGCAGACGACCTGGAACGGCACCGTTTCCACCTTCAACCTGATCGGCAAGATGCTCTCCGGGCAGGCTTCGACCAAGAACCTGTCGGGCGTCATCGGCATTGCCCAGGTCGCCAACGATTCGGCCAACCGCGGCCTGGGGTGGTTCCTGAACTTCCTCGGCCTGGTATCGCTGAGCCTGGCCATCCTTAACCTGTTGCCCATCCCGGTCTTGGACGGTGGACACCTGCTGTATTACCTTATCGAGTTGGTCAAAGGCAGCCCGGTCAGCGAACGCACCATGATCGCCGGCCAGTACGTCGGGCTCGCCCTGCTGTTCACGCTGATGGGGCTGGCGTTTTTCAACGACATCCAGCGAATGATCGTCTCGTGACGAGGCATCCGTATTACCCCGGCCCTGGGCGCTCGCGCGTCCATGGCCAGACGACGCCGGGCATGAGCCCTGCGCGTGCTCCTATTCGGTCGCCGGCCTCGTCCGCCGGCTTCTGGTCTTAACTCAACGGAATCGACGATGAAGCGTATCGCCGCCCTGATCCTGCTCGCCTCCCTGTCTGCCAATGCGCTTGCTTTTGAGCCGTTCGTCGTCTCCGATATCCGTATCGACGGTCTCACCCGCATTGCCCAGGGCACGGTGCTGAGCTATCTGCCGATCGAGAAGGGCGAGTCCTTGACCGACGAGAAAGCCCAGGCCGCCATTCGCGCCCTGTACCAGACAAAATTCTTCAGCGACGTGGAAATTGAACGCCAGGGCGACATCCTGGTGATCAAGGTCACCGAGCGTCCGGCCATCGCCAAGCTCACGCTTCGCGGCAACAAGGACATCAAGGAAGACGACCTGCGCAAGGGTCTGAAGGAGATCGGTCTGTCCGAAGGTGAAACCTTCGACCGCCTCTCCCTCGACCGCGTCCAGCAGGAACTCATCCGCCAGTATTACAACCGCGGCAAGTACAACGTGTCGGTCATCCCGCACGTCACGCCGCTGGACCGTAATCGCGTGGCCATCGACATCGAAATCCGCGAAGGCAAGGCGGCGAAGATCAAGGAGATCAACGTCGTCGGCAACAAGGCCTTCACCGACAAGGCCATCCGCGATGGCTTCGAATCGAACACGTCCAACTGGCTGTCCTGGTATTCCAAGGACGACCAGTACTCCCGCGAAAAGCTCTCCGGCGATCTGGAGAAGCTCAGCAACTACTACATGAATCGCGGCTACGCCGACTTCGGTGTCGACTCCACCCAGGTGGCGATCAGCCCGGACAAGCGCGCGATGTACATCGACGCGAGCGTCAAGGAAGGCGAGGTCTACACCGTCTCCGACGTCCATCTGCTCGGCGAGCTGATCCTGCCGGAAGACACCCTGCGCAAGCTGGTGTACATCCACAAGGGCGACACCTTCAACCGTGCCGCCATCGAGGCCAGCACTGACGCGATCAAGGCCATCCTCGCCAACATCGGCTACGCCTTCGCCAAGGTGACGCCGGTGCCGAAGCTGGACAAGGACAAGCGCACCGCCGACCTCACGCTCTTCATCGAGCCGGGCAAGCGCGTTTACGTGCGCCGCGTGGTCTTCCAGGGCAATACCCGCACGGAAGACGAGGTCCTGCGTCGTGAAATGCGCCAGCTCGAGGGCGCCTGGTACTCGCAGGGTGCGATCGACCGCTCGAAGACGCGCCTGCAGCGCCTCGGTTACTTCAAGACCGTCGACATCGACAAGGCGCTCGTGCCGGGTACCGTCGACCAGGTCGACCTGACCGCGAAGGTCGAGGAACAGTCGGCGGGTTCGCTGATGTTCGGCGTGGGCTACTCGCAGTACTCGGGCATCATCCTGTCGGCCTCGGTCTCGCAGAACAACTTCCTGGGTACGGGTGACCGCTTCTCCATCGGCGCGGAAACCAGCACGTACTACAAGCGCATCAATGCGAGCTACACGAATCCGTACCTCACCGATTCAGGCGTGCAGATCGGCTACAACGTCGGCTACAGCAAGCTGGATTACGGCGACACCGACCTGGCGAACTACACGTACAGCACCAAATCGTTCCAGACGACGCTGTCGATCCCGATCTCCGACTTCGATTCGCTGACCACCAGCCTCGGCGTCAGCTCGAACCTGATCAACACCTCCGTGTACACGCCAGGCCAGCTGGTGGCGTACCAGAATGCCGTCGGTAACAAGACGATCCACTCGTGGACATCGAGCCTGGGCTTTACGCACGACACACGTAACAGCTATTGGGCCCCGACCCGCGGCGGCCAGCTGACGCTGTCGGTCGATGGCGCACTGCCCGGTTCCACCGTGCAGTACTACAAGATCTTCGGCGAAGCCAACCACTATTGGCCGATCGGCAAGGGCTTCGTGCTCTATCTCGACGGTCAGGTCGGCTACGGCAAGACCTATGGCCAGACGTACGACCACGATGGTTACGCCTACAACCCGAACGACCCGAACAACCCGACCCTGATCTACTCCAAGGGCGAAAAGGTAGCCTTCCCGTTCTGGGAGAACTACTACGCCGGTGGTGTTCGTGACGTCCGTGGCTTCCAGGACAACACCCTGGGTCCCCGTCTCTGCGATGGCACCAGCACGAACGTGGGCGGCAAGCCCGACAAGAACGGCAATTGCAACGGCTACTACAGCTATGGCCAGCCGGTCGGTGGCGCCTTCAAGACCCTCGGCACGGCGCAAATGTTCCTGCCGCTGCCCTTCCTGAAGGACATCAACACCGCTCGCGTATCCTGGTTCGTCGACGTCGGCAACGTGTATTCGTCGTACTCGGCATTCAAGGCCAGCGACCTGCGCGCTTCGACGGGTCTCTCGCTGCAGTGGCAGGCGCCGATCGGTCCGCTGATCATCAACTTCGCCGTGCCGTTCCGTAAGCAGTCCGACGACGGCCGCTTTGTCGAGCGCATTCAGTTCACCTTCGGCAGCCAGCTCTAAGGCTTACAAGTCGCTAGAATCGAGGGGTGGTGCGGCTCCGGCCCACCACCCCTTTTTTATGGAGTGCCCCGTGAGCGGAAATCCGCAATACACCCTGGCCGAGCTGGCTGAACGTTTCGGCCTCGAAGCCCACGGCGATCCCGCCACGGTCGTGGATGGCGTCGGCACCTTGTCCGCAGCCACCGCATCTCAGTTCACTTTCCTGTCGAATCCGAAGTACACCTCGCAACTGGCCGAATCACAGGCCGGCATCGTCGTGCTCGCCGAGGAGGCTCTTGCCCTGCGCAAGGGTGCGGCACTCGTCGCGAAGGATCCCTACGTCGCCTACGCGAGAATCGCCGCACTGTTCGAGCGTGTCGCCGCCGCACCGCGTGGCATCCATCCCAGCGCCGTCGTTTCACCGTCCGCGCGCGTGCACCCCACGGCCAGCGTCGGCCCGTGCTGCGTCGTGGACGAAGGTGCCGTGATCGAGGAAGGCGCCATCCTTGGACCTCATTGCGCCATCGGGCCGGGGTGCGTGGTCGGTGCAAACTCGCGGCTGGTCGGCCGGGTGACCCTGGTCATCCGTGTCACGCTCGGCAAGCGAGTACTGGTTCACCCGGGCGCCGTCATCGGGTCCGACGGCTTCGGCCTGGCCTTCGACCGCGACCATTGGGTAAAACTGCCCCAGCTGGGTGGCGTGCGCATCGGCGACGATTGCGAAATCGGCGCCAACACCACCATCGACCGCGGTGCGCTCGACGATACCGTGCTCGAGGAGGATGTCCGCCTCGACAACCAGATCCAGATTGCGCACAACGTGCACATCGGCGCCCATACGGCCATGGCGGGCTGCTCCGCCGTCGCCGGTAGCGCGAAAATCGGTCGCTACTGCCTCATCGGTGGCAACGCCGGGGTCCTCGGCCACCTCGAACTGGCCGACCGGGTTACCATCACGGCGAAAAGCCTGGTCACCGCATCGATCAGGGAACCGGGCGAATATTCATCCGGCACACCGCTGCAGGACAACCGCCAGTGGCGGCGCAATGCGGCACGCTTCAAACATCTCGACGAGTACGCGCGCCGTCTGTCGGCGCTGGAAAAGGAAAAAGGGCAATGACCGATACGAATGCTGCCGTGAAGCTGCCGGTGGATGTGGAGCAAATCCAGCGGCTGCTGCCGCACCGCTACCCGTTCCTGCTGGTAGACCGGGTGATCGAACTCGATCCGGGCAAGAGCATCGCAGCGATCAAGAACGTCACGATCAACGAACCCTTCTTCCAGGGCCACTTCCCGGGCCACCCGGTCATGCCGGGCGTGCTGATCGTCGAAGCCATGGCGCAGACCGCCGGCCTTCTTACCCAGCTCACCAGCCAGATCGAAGGCCAGGGCGGCAGCCCGCTGTTCTATCTGGTCAAGGTCGACAACGCCCGCTTCTCGGCCGTCGTCGCGCCGGGCGACCAGCTCCGCCTGGAGGTATCGCTCAAGCGTCTCCTTCGTGGCATGGGCCTGTTCGAGGCCAGGGCTCTGGTGGATGGCAAGACGGTCGCCTCCTGCGAGCTCATGTGCGCCGCCAGGAGCGATAAATGATCCACCCCACCGCGCAGATCGATCCATCCGCGCGCATCGCGGACAACGTCAGCATCGGGGCGTTCTGCGTCATCGGTGCCGACGTCGTCATTGGCGAAGGCACGACTGTCGGTCCGCACGTGGTGATCGAAGGGCCGACCACCATCGGCCGCGACAACCGCATCTCTCAATTCGCCTCCATCGGTGGTCCGCCGCAGGACAAGAAATGGCAAGGTGAACGCACCGAAGTCGTCATCGGCGACCGCAACCTCATCCGCGAGTTCGTCACGATCAATCGCGGTACGGGCGACGGCGGTGGCGTCACGCGCATCGGTAACGACAACTGGCTGCTCGCCTACGTGCACATCGCACACGACTGCCAGGTCGGCAACAACGTGGTTTTCTCGAACTACTCCGCACTCGCCGGTCATGCCGAGATCGGCGACTGGACGATCATGTCGGGCTATTCCGGCGTGCATCAGTTCTGCAAGGTCGGCGCTCACGCTTTCATCGGCATGGGCTGCCTGGTCGGCTCCGATGTACCACCGTTCGTGATGATGGCGAACGAAACGCGCGGTCGTCCGCGCGGCATCAACAGCGAAGGGCTGAAGCGCCGCGGATTCGACACCGCCCGCATCGCTGCCATCAAGCGGGCCTACCGCACGCTGTACATGGGCGGCCTGCCGCTGGCCGAGGCACGCGAACAGCTGCTCGCGCAGGCGGAGACCAGCGAGGATGTGCGCCAGATGCTCGAGTTCCTCGACCGCAGCGAGCGCGCGCTCGCCCGCTGACGTCATGCAGCCGACCCCGCCTTCCCCTGCCCTGCCGACGATCGCCCTGATCGCTGGCGAGGATTCCGGCGACCAACTCGGCGCGGACCTCATCGATGCCCTGCGCGAGCGATTTCCCGCCGCGCGCTTCGTGGGCATTGGCGGACCGCGCATGACGGCGCGTGGCTTCGAGTCCTGGTTCGACATCCGCGAACTGTCCGTCATGGGCTTTGCCGAAGTGGTCAAGCACCTCCCGCGCCTGCTGCGCCTGCGCAAGGCGCTTCTTCGCAAGCTTCTGGCAGCGCACCCCGACATCACCGTCGGTATCGATGCACCCGACTTCAACCTCGGCGTTGAGCGCAAGCTCAAGGCTGCCGGCTTGCACACGATCCACTATGTCAGTCCATCCGTATGGGCGTGGCGCGAGAAGCGCGCGGAGAAGATTGGTCACTCCGCCGATCGCGTGCTCTGCCTGTTCCCCATGGAGCCGCCGATCTACGCGAAGCACGGCATCGACGCGCGCTTCGTCGGTCACCCCCTCGCCGATCGTTTCCCGATGGTATCCGACCGGGCCGCGCCTCGTGATGCGCTCGGCCTGCCACAGGATGCACCGGTCCTTGCCGTCCTGCCCGGTAGCCGGCCGAGCGAAATCGAACGTGTCGGCGCCATCTTCATCGCGGCAGCCAAGCGCGTTGCCACGGCGATGCCGGGCCTGCGCATCGTGGTGCCTGCCGCGAACGAGCGCGTTCATGCGCGACTGAAAGCCCTGCTGGCGGACTTCCCGGGCACACCGCCCCTGCTGATCGATGGCCACGCCCACGAGGTCATGCTCGCCGCCGATGTCGTCCTGCTCGCCTCGGGCACGGCGACCCTCGAAGCCATGCTGGCCAAGCGGCCGATGGTGGTCGGCTACCGCGTCTCGCCCACCAGCTATCGCATCGCCAAGGCGCTGCGCATGCTCAAGACCGACGTCTACAGCCTGCCGAACATCCTGGCCCGTGCCTGCGGGTTGGGCCGGCGCCTGCTCGTCCCCGAATTCATGCAGGACGATTGCACGGCGGAAAATCTGGCCGATGCCACCCTGGCTCTGCTGGGTGACAGCGAGCGTCGCGGTGCCGTGGTGGCCGCGTTCGAATATCTGCACCAGGAGCTGCGCGGGGGCCTCGAGGGCCGCGCGGCGGATCACGCCGCTGACGCCGTCGCCGAACTGATGTCCTCCGCTGCCTTGCCGGCCGCCGGGCGTCAGGCCTAGGCTGCGTCCATGCCCCGCAAGCGCAATGTCAGCAGCCAGCTCAGCCGGGACCTTATCGTCGCCGGCGTGGACGAGGCCGGTCGCGGCCCACTTGCCGGACCCGTGGTGGTCGCCGCCGTCATCCTCGACCCGGTCCGGCCGATCCGCGGCCTCAACGACTCCAAACAGCTTTCCGAGGACGTACGCGAGAAGCTTTATGGCCGTATCGTCGAGCGCGCGCTGGCCTGGACCGTGATCTTTGTCGAGCGCGAGGAAATCGACCGGATAAACATCTTCCAGGCGACGATGGTGGGCATGACCCGTTCGTTGATGGGGCTTTCCCTGGCACCCCAAATAGCCCTGATCGACGGCAACCGCCTGCCGCGCACGCTGCCCTGCGAGGGCCGCGCCGTCATTGGCGGCGACGCCACCGAGCCGGCGATCAGTGCCGCCTCGATCCTCGCCAAGGTCAGCCGCGACCGTCACATGCGTGCCCTCGATGCCGAGCACCCGGGCTACGGCTTCGCCAGGCACAAGGGCTACGGCGTTCCAGAGCATCTGGATGCCCTGGGCCGGCTCGGCCCCTGCGCCGCCCACCGGCGGAGCTTTGCGCCAGTCAGGCGATGGTTCGAGCCCGAGAGCGACGTCATCGGCGACCTGTTCGCCCCGGCCGTCTGAGCCCCCGGGACAAATCCGGCCTAAAGTCGACATTGAACCTGCCGATACGAAGGTTACGCGCCCTCACCAAGTGCGAGCCTTTCCCTATCGACGACAGGTAACACCCATGAAGAAGATCGCCATCGCCGCCGCGCTGTTTCTCGCCGCTCCGCTGTCCGCCCAGGCCGCCTGCGCCGCCAAGGATTTCACCATCGACGGCTTCGCCGTGAAGGTGCAGCAGGGCTCGGGCCAGCCGCGCTTCAGCATGAAGGGCAACCTCGTCAACAAGTGCCCCGAGGCCGCCGCAGCGCAGATCCRCATCGACGCCAAGGATTCGACCGGCAAGGTCATCGCCAGCAAGCAGGGTTGGCCGGCCGGTACCTCCAACATCGAGCCGGGCAAGAGCGTCGATTTCGACCTCGGCCGCCTCTTCCGGTACTCGGCGGATATGTCGGACTACACCGTGGTCGTGACCGACGTGAAGGCCTGGTAAGAAGTCAGATCGGGATCCACGAGACCCGCTCGCCGGGGGCGAAAGCCTCCGCGCGAGAGGGTAGCCAGACCAGCGCATGCGCCGAGGCAAGGTTGCTCAGCATGTGCGAGTCCTGGTGGGGCAGCGCCTGCAGCATGACCACGCCGTCCTCGTTCCGTAGCCGCATCCGTACCAGTCGGTCGCGCTCCGCATCCGCGTCGACGGGCGCACCGAGGACACCTCGGCGCCATTTGGGCTGATCCGCCGTCTCACCTTCAAGGTGACCAAGCACGGCACGCGCATGGACGGCCAGACACACCAGCACGGCGGCCGGGTTGCCGGGCATGCCAAGTAGCACCTTGCCCTCGCGCATGCCGAACCACAGCGGTTTTCCGGGCTTCTGCGCCACCTTCCAGAACACCTTGCGCACGCCGAGATGATCGGCAACCGCCGGCACGAAGTCGCGATCGCCGACGGAGACGCCACCGCTGGTCACAATGAGGTCGGCACTGTCGAGCGCCGCGCTCAGGGCTTCTTCGAGCGCCATCTCGTCGTCGCGTACATAGGCCACCACCGGCTCGCCATAGCCGTTTTCGACGAACCACGCGCGAAGCAGCGGCCCGTTGGCGTCGTAGACCATGCCGGGCGCCAGGGGCTCACCCGCGCGCACGACTTCATCGCCAGTAACGAGAACCGCGACCCGGGGGCGGCGGTAAACCTCGACACTTTCAATACCCGCCATGGCGAAAGCCGCGACGAGACCGGCCGTCACTCGCTGCCCGGCGTTCGCGATGATGCTGCCGGCCGCGAGCTCCTCGCCTTCGTAACGGATGGCTTCACCCTTTCGCACCGCCTCGGTAAGCACGATGCCGTTGCCCGTGCGTTCGACGATTTCCTGGCGCGCCACGGCATCCGCCCCGTCGGGGACCACGCCGCCGGTGAGGATCCGAACGGCCTGCCCCGATCCGACGATGACGTTGGCAGGATCGCCGGCTGCGGCCGTCCCGATCAGCGTCCGTTGCATCTGCCCATCGCTGGCAAGGAGGGCGTAGCCATCGACCGCGCTCTGGGTGAAACGTGGCAACGCGATGCGCGCCGTGGCCGCTTCGGCCAGCACGGCACCGAGGGCGAGTTCCAAAGGCAGGCGATGCGTCGGCAAGCGGCCTACCCACTGCCGATAGAGTTCGAACGTTTCCGTGATCGGCAGCAAGGCCATTCAGTGCGCCTCGCCGTAACCGCCCGGATGCTGCCCACCGGCACGGCCGGTTTCCAGCAGATGGATGAGCCCGGGCAACGTGGCCGAGAGCGACTCACTGGCGCCACCGCGACTACCCGGAAAGGTAAGGATCAGGCTGTCGCGGACGTAGCCGGCGACGCCACGCGACAGCATGGCGAACGGCATGCGCTGCTGACCGAAGGCGCGCGCGGTTTCCATGATGCCGGGGATCTCGACATCGAGCATCGGCTTGACGGTATCGACGGTGATGTCGTGTGGCCCGAGGCCCGTCCCGCCCACGGTGATGATCATGGCCGTACCGGCAGCGATGAGGGAACCGAGAAGGTCACCCAGTATGGCCGCGTCGTCGGGGATCACGGCGTACTCCACAGGGCCGAAGTTGGCCGCGACGAGGGCGTCACGCACCCAGGCTCCCGCGGTGTCGGCCTTGGCCCCACTGGCCACGGTGTCGGACAGGACCACCACCGCAGCGCTGCGCGCCACCGACAACGTCCGCTTGAAGTGTGACTTGCCGCCGGTCTTTCGCTCCAGGCGACAGTCTTCGATGTGCAGTTCGTCCGGCTCGCAGTACGGCTTGAGCATGTCGTAGAGCGTGAGCGCGGCAAGGCTGGCCGCCGTCAACGCTTCCATCTCGACACCCGTGGGTCCGATCGTCTGCACCTCGGCCATGACCCGCACCGATGTGTCGGCCAGTTCATAGGTAACCTCGGCGCGGTGGATCGGCAAGGGGTGGCACAGCGGAATGAGTTCATCCGTTCGCTTGGCCGCGAGGATGCCAGCGACGCGCGCCGTCTTCAGTGGATCGCCTTTCTCGGTATCTCCGCTGCGTAGCAGCTCGATGCAGTGGGCAGGCGCGTGCAGGGTGGCGGTGGCGCGGGCAACACGAAGGGAATCCGGCTTCTGGCTGACGTCTTTCATCCGTGGCTCGTATGCGAATGGTGGCGATGCGACGGCGGCGGCGTCTCGTCGAGGTCGTCGCGAATGCAACATCCTTCGACGAAGGCGCTGCTGCCGTCGGTATAGAATTCTTCTTTCCAGATTGGCGCGCCGTGCTTCACGGCATCGACGGCATAGCGGCAGGCGTCGAAAGCTTCCGCCCGGTGTGGGGCGCGAACCACGCAGACGATCGCGATATCGCCGATCGACAGATCGCCGAGGCGATGCACGACGCGCACGTAGGGCACGCCATACTTCTCGCGCGTCGCCGCCTCCACCTCGCGAATGATCTTCGCCGCGAGCGGTTCATGGGCGGTGTATTTCAGATGCCGCACCGAACGCCCTTCGTGGTGATCGCGCACCGTGCCGACGAACAGCGCCAGGCCGCCACACTCCGGGTGGGCGTCCAGTTCAAGCAGGGGCTCCACGGTCACCGCATCGTGGGAAAGCACCGTACGTTCCATGTTCAACCTCCCGCCACGGGTGGCAGTAGCGCAATGCGTCCATCGGCCGGCACGGGGTCCGCGCGACGCACGATGCTGTCTCCCGAGACGCAGGCGCAACGATCGAGTGCGGACGCCAGCTCGGGGTGTTCGCTTGCCAGCAGGGCCAGTGCGTCGGCCACGGTAAGTACGTCGTCGCGCGCTTCCACCTGGCACGTGCTCGCACCCGCCAGGCGTTCGAGATTGGCAAAAAGTTCGAAAGTAAGGGTTTTCATCCACCCATCGCATGCATGGTCAAAGGCCTGTCCACCGGACCCGGCCGGGACGCGTATCCCGCGTCCTTGAGCCAGACCGCCCGACGCACCTGCTCGGCGAGCACATCGTCGGCGATGCCCTCGCGCATGCGCGCGCCGAGCGGCGTACCGACCGGCGAGAACAGGCAGGTGAACAGTTCGCCCGTCGCCGTGATCCGGAGTCGGTCGCAGGTGGAGCAGAACGGATTCGACACGGTCGAGATGATGCCGAGCGGGTAATGTCCGTCGACGAGATAAGGCGTAGCGGGATCGTGTCCGCGCGGCTGCGTGGCCACTTCGTGGCGCTCGCGGATCGCAGCCAGCATCTCGGCCTCGGAAACCACGGCGTCGCGCTTCCAGTGACCGGGCGCGTCGAGCGGCATGTATTCGATGTAACGAAGAGGAAGCTTCCTGTCCATGGCCCATTCCAGCAGCGGCACGATGTCCTTCTCGTTGTCGCCACGGATGACGACGGCATTGAGCTTGACGTTGGCTCCCGCGGCGACCAGTGCATCGATACCATCGAGCACCGGGGCGATTTCGCGCAGGGTGAGGCGGCGGAACGTTTCCGGATCGACCGCGTCGAGGCTGACGTTGAAATCGTCCACGCCCGCCATGACCAGTTCCCGGGCCTTCGGCGCCATGCGAGACGCGTTGGTGGTCATCGACAGGCGACGGAGGCCGCGCTCGCGCAGGGCGTCGATATCGCGCACGCATTCCAAAACGTCACGACGTAACAGCGGTTCGCCGCCGGTCAGGCGGATCTGGTCGATGCCGTGATCCACGAACAGGCCCGCCAGGCGGACGACTTCCTCGCGCGCCAGCAGGCTGGCTTTCGGCAGCCAGTCGGGATGCTCGGGCATGCAGTACGTACAGCGGAAATTGCAGCGATCGGTGAGCGATATCCGCAGCTTGCGCTTGGTACGTCCGTGACGGTCGATGAGTGGGGACATGTCGCCTCAGGAAAGCACAATGCGCGTAAGCGGGGTGTATCCGGCCCCGCCGGGCTCTTCACGTGCAATCGTGCCAGACTTCGGGCATGAACGCCTTGAACCCTTCGATTGCGCCAGCCTGGCCAGCCTGGCCGGAATACGCGCTGGTCGAGGACCTGCTTCCCGCCGCCCGGGACTACGCGCACGCAGGCCGGGTGGCGCTGGCGACGCTGGTGAACATCGTGGGCCCGTCGCCCCGGCCGCTAAACAGCGAAATGATCATCGCCGCGGACGGTCGGGTCGCGGGTTATGTATCCGGCGGCTGCGTCGAGGCGGCGGTGGCCGAAGAGGCCGCGAGGGTGTTTGCCGAAGGCCGGCCGCGTCTGCTCGATTACGGCGTCGGCAGCCCGGTACTGGACATCCAGCTCAGCTGCGGCGGCCGGATCGGCATCTTCGTTCGTGAACTGCACGAGCCCTCGCGGTATGTGAATACCCTTGCCGTCGCGCGCCGGGAACGGCGGACGGTCACCGTCCTGTCGGATCGTGAGACCGGCGCATGGGACATCGTCGACGGCGCCTGCGACCCCGACGCGCAAAGCTATGCGCGTGTCCAACGGCCGCCGTTGCGCCTGGTCGCTATCGGTGGCGACCCGGTGACCCTGGCGGTCGCGCACCTTGCCCCGGTGCTCGGCGTCGAGGTCGTCCTGTTGCGACCGCATGGCCCGGTCGAGCCGCCGCCAGGCATTCCGCTTGCCGGATACGATTCGCGCAGCCTTTCCGTCGCCCTGGGTGAACTCGCGCTGGACGATCGCACGGCGGTCTACTCGCTGAGCCACGATGCCGAAATCGACCACGCCGTGGCCACCCATGCGCTGCATTCGCCCGCGTTCGCCGTGGGCATTCTCGGCAGTCGCAATAAGATCGGAGCGCGGGTCGAGCGCCTCAAGGATGAGGGGGTGGACGACGACGAACTGCAAAAGCTGCACCTGCCCGCCGGGCTACCCATCGGCGCACAGACGCCGCACGGCATTGCCTTTTCCATCCTCGCCCAGGTGTGCCAGCGCGACCGTGCGCGCCTGCCGTGATCGGTAAGCATGATGCAGTGATCCTGGCCGCAGGCGGCAGCCGGCGCCTGGGCCAGCCCAAGCAGCTGCTGACTGTCGCTGGCGAAACGCTGATCGCCCGAACGGCGCGACTGGTCGCGGCAACCCGCCCCGGCAAGACAGTGGCCATCCTGGGCGCACACGCCGAGCGTATGTGTGGCCAACTGGCCGGCGCCCTGGCCGTTTTCAATCCCGACTGGGACACGGGTATGGCCTCCTCGCTGCGCGTCGCCGCCGATGCGCTGACGGGGCGCACGAACCCGGTCCTCGTCGTGGTGGTCGACCAACTGGCGCTGGACGAAGCGCACCTGTGGCGGCTGCTCGCCATGCACGATGGATCGAGCGACACGGTCACCGCCTACGGCGAGGCCTTGGGCGTACCCGCCGTGATCCGCGCCGTCACACTGGCGCGTGCCATGGCACTCGAAGGCGACACGGGCTTTCGCGCCTTATGGCAGCACGCCACGCCTCAAGCGGTCCGTGACGACGCTTTCGCCAGCGATCTCGATACGGAAGCCGATGTCGCACGCGCCGTCGCGGACGGACAACTGGACCCACAACGGGGCCGAATGTAAACGCTTTGGCAAGCCCGCAAGGGCATACCGCGCCGCCGTATTCACGCCGCGATGCTTACAACCGTAGGGAACCCAGGCAGCGACGACCTTCGTCGCCCACCCACGGAGAACGGCATGCAGCCGAAAGCCCAGCCAACATCCGCGAGCGCGGCCCGACACGAAACGATGTCCGGCGGCGTTATGGCCCGACCTGCCGAACGCATTCCTGGCATCGACACGGTCAAGACCAGGCTGCGCATCAATGGTGCCGATCATGACCTCGATATGGACCCTCGCGTCACCTTGCTCGACGCGCTGCGCGAACACCTCGGCCTGACCGGCTCGAAGAAGGGCTGCGACCATGGCCAGTGCGGTGCTTGCACTGTGCTGGTCGAGGGCCGCCGGATCAATGCCTGCCTGACACTTGCCGTCATGCACGAGGGCGACGCGATCACCACGGTCGAAGGACTCGCGCGGGGTGACGTACTCAGCCCCCTGCAGGCCGCGTTCGTCAAACACGACGGTTTTCAGTGCGGCTATTGCACGCCGGGACAGCTTTGTTCCGCGACCGGCATGCTCGACGAGGTGCGCGCCGGATGGCCCAGCGTCGTGACGACAGACCTCGCCGCGACGACGGCCCTGACCGACGATGAGATCCGCGAACGCATGAGCGGCAATCTTTGCCGCTGCAGTGCCTATCCGAACATCGTCGCCGCGATCGCCGATGCCGCAGAGGGCACCGCATGAAACAGTTCACGTACGAACGTGCCACCTCGCCCGGCGACGCCGCACGAGCCGCTGTAACGCAGCGACGTWCCCGGTTCATCGCCGGTGGCACCAACCTCCTCGACCTGATGAAGCTGGACATCGAAACGCCCGAGCATCTGGTGGACATCAACCGGCTCGGTCTCGACACCGTCGAGGAGACGGCCGAGGGCGGTCTGCGCATCGGTGCGCTCGTGCGCAATAGCGATCTCGCCGCGGACAAACGCGTTCGCGAGCGGTATCCCGTGCTTTCGCGCGCCCTGCTCGCGGGCGCGTCGGGGCAGCTTCGCAACAAGGCCACGACCGGCGGCAACCTGTTGCAGCGTACGCGCTGCTACTACTTCTACGACACGTCGATGCCGTGCAATAAGCGCCATCCGGGCAGCGGTTGCGCGGCGATAGGTAGGT
>NZ_JBFUIT010000043.1:0-20365 GCF_056401735.1 Luteibacter sp. P4_D7_3 | reverse complement strand
TCCATGTACTTCGGGTCCATGGTGTCGTACTGCGCGCCGATCACCAGGGTGGGAACCTTGATGTTCTTCAGGTCCTTGCTACGGTCCCAGTGCAGCAGCTTGCCGCTTGCGCCCAGTTCGCTCGGGCCCTGCATGGACACGTAGATCTGTTCATTGATGTGGGCGAACGCGCGCTGCACCGGCTCCGGCCACTGGTCGGCCGGCATGCGCAGGATGTGCTGCTCGTAGTGCATGGGCATGAGGATCGCCATGTACTCCGGGTTGTCCGTCTTCTTCGCCGCCTCAAGGCGCTTGACCTCGGCGAGCTTCTTCTGGTCCATCGCCGGCATCAGCACTTTGTTCGCGTACTGGTTGTAGGCGGGGATGCTGTCGACCATGTTCGAGATGACCAGGGCCTTGAGATGCTGCGGGTACTTCAGCGCGTACTCGATCGCGAGCACGCCGCCCCACGAGTGGCCAAGCAGGTAAAAATTGTCCTTATCGAGGTGCAGGGCCTGGCGCACCTGCTCGACTTCGTCGACGAAGCGCGGTATCTCCCACAACGATTCGTCGGTGGGCTTGTCGCTGAAGGCCGAGCCTAGCTGGTCGTAGTAGTAATACTCGACGCTCGCGCCGGGAAAGTAGCTGTCGAAGGCCTCGAAGTACTCGTGCGTCGCGCCGGGGCCACCATGCAGGAGTAGTACCTTGATGGTCGGGTTGTTGCCGACCCGCTTGGTCCAGACGCGGAATTTGCCCTTGGGGGTGTCGATCGTGATCATCTTCACGCCACCCGACAAGATGTCGTCGTGACCGGCGTGATCGAAGTACGAATTCGGTGGGGTCTCGGCAGGCGCGGCGTACGCGCAGGCGGCGACGAGCGCCAGAAGAAGGGTGGCAAGCAGACGGCGCATCTCGTTGTCCCACAGGGTGTTGGCGCCGACTATCGCTGGCGGCGGGCCTGCTGACAAGTCGTAACGCGAAATAGCTCAAAGGGTGAAGTTCGCCTCGACCGGGAAATGGTCGGACGGATACCGGCCGTCTTTCGAGGTGGTCACGGTCTGCACCGACGTGGCCTCCACGCCGCGATAGAGAATCCAGTCGATCCGCTTCGTGGGTTTGCCGGTGAAGTCGTGGAACGTGTCTGCCGGGCCCTCCCGCTTCGGTGAGGCGGACCACGCGTCCTTCAGTGCAGCCGTGAGCGCGGCATGCGCCTCACTCTCAGGTCCGGTATTGAAGTCGCCGGTGATGATGACGGGGACGCCGGCGGGCAACTTCCCGATCCACGCGGCCATTTCATGGGCGCTTCGTGAGCGAGCATCTTCATCCTGATCGCGGTACGGATAGTGCGTGTCGAGCAGGTAGAAGCGCTTGTGGTCGGAGAGTCGCTCGAACAGCGCCCAGTTCACCATGCGTGGAAAGATGTTGCCCCAGGTGATGCTCGCGACCTTATCCGGAGTGTCGGAAAGCCAATAGTCGCCACTCTCGACCAGCTTGAGGCGGTCCTTCCGGTAAAAGATGCCCATGTGTTCGTCGGCGTGACCGCCGAAGCGATCGCGGCCGAACCAGGTGTATTCCGGAAGGCGGGCGACTGTGTCGTCGCCTTGCTCTTTCGCCAGCTCCTGGGTGCCTATCACGTCCGGATGAAGCTGCCGGATGGTATCGGCGAACAGGTCCCGTCGTGCCTCCCAGCGGTTCGGTCCATCCTTTCCCGTGATGGTGCGGACGTTGAAGGACATCACCCTGAGTTCGTCGGCGACGACTGGCTGGGCGATGGCGGTGGTAAGCGCCGCAAACAGGGCGAATCGGGACATCCGGATCATGCGTGGAGGATTCCTGGAGAGGGGGAATCACCCGAATATATCGACGTAACGAGATCATTTCCGTTACCTGAGTCCCGCCTCCGAGCGACACCATGTCGCGCCCCGGATCGTCCGCGGTGGCATCCACGGGTGCGGCCAATCGGTCAGAATGGGGCGATCTTACGCAGCAGCGGAGCCGACATGAACCATCCTGAGCCAGATACGCCTCGTTCCGGCGCCAACGGTCGTCGCGTTGCGCTCGTGGTGATCCTGGTCGCATTCGTGGCCTCGGCGACCACGGCCATGCTGGCGTTCACGGCATCCCACCGGGCGCGGACGGCGGACGCCACGGCACAAGCGGCGGACATCGCTGACCTGCGTGCGACGCTTGCAGAATGGCAGGCGCAGGTGACTGAAGCGCAGCGTGCGGGGCATGATGAAGCGCCGCAGCGCCTGGGTGTACTCAAGGCGCGAGCAGCGGCCCTGACGACGTGGAAGCCGCGGACACCCTGTGGTCAGCAAGCCCGGGAGCAGCTTCGTGTGGCGATGGATGCGCGAGTTCGGCGTATCGACGGGATGCTTGCCGGAAAGGCTGCAGGCCTGGATAGGGTCGATGAGCAGGCAAGTCTGGAAGGCGCACTTCACCAGTGTGAGGTAGAGCCAGGGCGTGACGTGAACATCTGAAGGGCGACCGCTGGCGCAGCTTTGGCAGGCGTCTCCACGGGGCTAAGGTGGACATAGCCTGAAAACGCCTTAAAGATTCCCCAAAGGACGGCTAGCACGGCGACGCCGCCGAACACGCCGCTTTTCCAGCGGACCAGACTCTCGACCTTTCCTTCCAGGGTCTCTACCTTCTCCCTGATCGACTCGGTCGTGGTCGTCAGGTGCTTGACGTCGACCTTCAGCTCGGTCAAGCCGATCTTCAGATCGGTCACGCCGCGTTGCACCTCCAGAAGCATGCTCATCGCGACGTCACCGCTGAGGGATTGGGTGGATCCCTTCGGCTGAGCCACGTCGTTCTTCGGCGTTTCGATATGTATGGCGGGCATGCGGGGTACCTCTTATTTCTTGGTGCGTGGGCATCTGTTCAATTGGACGATCGGCTTACTCGAAGAACCGGACCAGGGTCTTTGCGCCGCCTTCGGCGAGCCAGACAAACAGCCCGCAGCAGCCCGCTGTGACGGCAGCGATCGTCGTTCCTACGCTCTTCCATGAAGGAAGACGCTTAAGCTGCGCTTCGAACCGAATGAGCTGACTGTCAGCTCCGCGCTGGCGGCTTTCTTGCCGGTCAAACCTTTCCTCGGCTCGATCAACTCGTTCGTCGGTCCGATCAAGCCGCTCTTCGACTCCGGTGAGGCGCGCTCCGATTGCTACCGTCTGAACCTTCAGATCGACGATGTCCTCGCTGACTTTGTCGAGGCGTTTGTCCACGTTATCGAAACGCCTGTCCATGTTGTCCAGACGCTTGTCCATCTCGCCCAGACGCTTGTCCATGCGGTCCAGGCGTCCGTCCATCATCTGGAGCCTTCCGTCGATGCTTCTGAGCAGGGTCTCGATAGTCACCGGATCATCCTTCCTGAGTTCTGCGTTGGTAACGTCAGCGTAGCGGTGCGGATAGTCACCTGAATTGAGAATCGCGACCGATTTCGAAGCATTAGTCGTCGGGTTGAGAATTGTCATGGGAGCTCTCCGCAGGCGCCGATCAAGATTGGCCCGCAGAGGGTAGGGCGTCTGTAGCTCTCGCTCGCACGAAGACGTCGGACGTTGCTGTGGAAACGTCAAAATGCCATGGGCCTGCATGGAAGGATCGAGCATCTCTCGAATGAACGCGACCAACCGTGCATCGGAATGATTCAGACGAGTGCATCAAAAAATATGGTCGTCGCTGTCGAAGCCTCGCAGGCAACCACCTGATGAACGAGGTTACCGAGTGGCTTCAATATGCACGTAGCCTGACACGGCTACTCGCCGACTTCATCCATGAGTCCGAAACGGTGGATTGCCAGCGCGTGGCACATGGTCTCGAGGCCATTGGCGCGCTAACGCACATGAGCGTGCAGTGCACAGCGCAGGCGCACGCGCGCATGTGCTGGGAGCAGAGGGCGGACTAACGTGTGCCGTTGGTAGCGTCGGCCCGAACCGTTGCCGGAAATGAGCCGGTATGGCTGACCTGGAACGTCGAAAGACGGTGTATAAGTCGCATGCTGGCTGCGAGCTTGGTCTGAAACACTACTCATCATCTCAGGGCGGCAAGATGCTCACCCCATCGACGCAACGTCAAACGGGAAAAAAACGGCAAGTGCAGGTCCCGATACAGCGTGCCCTGTCGATGCATGCCGCCGAGCTAACCGCTACACCACCCGCGCTGCATTACGCGCCCCGCGCGATACAACGCGTACCTTCTGCCGGATCAGCAAAGGCGCTCCCGTCCGGCTTGCGCGCCGGCATCGAATCGCTCTCCAGGATGGACATGAGTGCGGTGCGCGTGCATTACGCCTCGCCCTTGCCCGCGCAATTGAGCGCGCTGGCCTACGCGCAAGGCAATCACATCCATCTCGCCCGCGGCGAGGAGCGACATTTGCCGCATGAAGCCTGGCATATCGTTCAACAGCGCCAGGGGCGCGTAAAGCCGACACTGCAAGATCAGGGCGTGCCGATCAACGACGATGCTGCGTTGGAGCGCGAAGCCGACACCAAGGGCGCGCACGCCGCACAACGTAAGCAGGCGGATTGGCGTGCGGAAACGACCGCCGGTTCGCAGGCGCAGTCGGGCGTCGTGCAGCGCTACCTTATTGTCGACGACGTGGATCACACACGTGACGTAAAAGTCGGAGGGCGCGATCTCAATGCTCGTGTGCAAGCGGTCAAGCGCAATATGGAAGGTGCCGTGGGGCCGCTGCGTTTCGCCGCCCGGACCTTGGAGAACACCGCCTTCCGGTTCATACAGGCGGACGACCGTGGTCTGGTGACCCGGCAGATCAGGAAATGGATCGAGGACAAACGGGGCGTCGGCAGCCCCGATAGCCGGAACGCGCAATTCGGGCGCAAGAATCAATCGCGTTCGTATGCGAATTATCACGATCTGGCGCTGGCGATCTACGGATGGGTCTCGTCGAAAGAGGGGCGACGTGAGGAAAAGCTGCTCGCCAACGAGGTCTATGCCAGCCCGATTGCGGAAGCGCATATTGACACCTTGCTTGGGAAGATAAGCGCCTGGATCGCTACCAGGCCGGGGCACGCAGCCATCACCGCCGATCTGGCCAGTGTGACGCCGCAGGGCACGACATGGGCTGATTACGCCGATTGGTTCAACCATGTGCAGGCTGCGGACAAGCGCCCGATAGCGGCGAGCTTTCATCCCGTGTTGCAAGCCCCGGGTCGGCATTCCATGCGCGACAAGATTGCGACCTTCCACGACGTGATGAATTACTTCGTGCGCGGGAAGGGCACGCACGGTGCGGGCATGCTCGATCTAGGCGCGGCGGGTGGCCTGGTGGACTTCGATACATTCCAGACCACGACCCTGTTAGGAAGGGTTGCCCATGCACGCCCACGCAACACGTTCCTTGTGCGAGATCGGCTTGGGTTCGCTCCGGTAGGGCTCGCCGACGTGGGGGTCTCGACGGAGGAGCAGCATCCCGGCTTTATCTACGCGCGCAGCCACCAGATTCCCATGTGGGCGCGCCATTCTTTCACGGCCGCGCGCATGATGCGCCTGGCGGAACAGGCCGGTGCCACGCATGGAGAATTGACCGCGGCCGCTTATTCGATCACGGCGTTCTGGCGCAAGGATTACGATCATCGCTCGCTGCCCTATCACACCTTGCACGAAGTCATGGATTTCAGGCCGCATTTCGGGCTCCTGACGGGTGCTGCTTATCCGTACAATCCGCTGACCCGTTATGCAGACGCGCGCACCTTCCTCGATCCGCTCCCACGGCTGATGCCGCGGCTGACTTTGGTCGCGAACTCCGCGAACTGGAACAACCGGGCCAGGCTCCACCGGAACGATGCGGCGCCGGATTCCATCATTGAGATCCGCGCCGAGCTAGGCACGGCGCATACGAACGTAGATAAGTTGTTGGCGATCAAGAACGAGATCGCGGGCAAGACTGGTTTCAGTTTGACCCGGACGAGCCAAGCCAGACGTTTCTACACCATCCTGGCGCACATACCGGACAACGTGAGCCTTTACCAGGCCGCCGGCACCACCTCGGCAGTCAATTCGCAGATCGCGACACGGCTCAGTCTGGTGTTGCGCAATTTGATCGCATTCAACCCTTGAGTCGTTGCATGCGGGGAGCATGAACGAAGAGGCCACCGCACGGGTGGCCTAAGTCACTGAATAAATGGTGGCTCGGGACGGAATCGAACCGCCGACACGGGGATTTTCAATCCCCTGCTCTACCAACTGAGCTACCGAGCCACAGATGCCTGCAACGAGTGTTGCGGCGAGTGGAGCCGCGTATTAAATCCGTTGCGGGCGTCGGCGTCAAGCCTCTCGTTCGGGTGGAACGTAGCCGGCGGGCTGTACCACGTCGCCGCCGAACAAGTACTTCTCCATTTCGCCGCTCAGAAAGCCGCGGGTCTTCGGATCGAGCGGGGACAGGCGCATCTCGTTGATCAGCATGGTCTGGTGGCTGAGCCACTGCGCCCAGGCCTCCTTGGAGACGTTCTCGTAAATGCGCTTGCCGAGGTCACCGGGCCAAGGGGCGAAGTCGAGGCCTTCGGCGTCACGGCCGAGCTTTACGCAATGAACCATGCGCGTCATGGGGATATCTCCGGAAGGTTGTTCAGCAGCGTGCGCACCGGGGCGGGCAGGCCGAGCGAGGCGATTTCGTCCCGGTCGCACCAGCGCTGGTCGGGGCGGTCGGCCACGGCGGTAAGCGGGGCGGCATGGTCGAACAGGATGGGCGAAACGTCCAGCCGGTAGTGGCTGAAAACGTGGGTGAAGGCGGGCAGGGGATCGGCATCGCGAATGCGTGCGAGCCGCGATGCGACCATGCCGGCCGCCGACACGTCGTCCGCTTCAGGCAGGCTCCAAAGGCCCGACCAGACGCCCTGCGCACCGCGCTTCTCAAGCAGGATGCGACCACGAGCGTCGCGCAGAAGCAGCATCGACAGCGCGCGCGTCGGGATCTTCTTGCCCGGCTTCGCGGTGGGGAGCGTTGCCGTCAGTCCGTCGCGCAGCGCAACGCAACGGGCGGCCTGCGGGCATAGCGGACACAGCGGCTTGCTGCGCACACACACCGTGGCGCCGAGGTCCATGATCGCCTGCGTGAAGTCCGCCGTGCGCGTGGCCGGTGTGTGTTCGTCCGCAAACGCCCACAAACGTTTTTCAACGGCGCTTTCACCGGGGTGGCCGGGAACGCCGTGGTAACGCGTCAGCACGCGCTTGACGTTGCCGTCCAGGATCGGGAAGCGCAGCCCATAGGCCTGCGCGAGGATCGCGCCGGCCGTCGAGCGACCAATACCCGGTAACGCCAGCAAGGCATCGATGTCGCGCGGCAACGCTCCGCCGTGGCGCTCGACGCACAACTGCGCGGCACGATGCAGGAAGCGCGCGCGGCGGTAGTAACCAAGACCGGACCACAGCGCCAGCACAGTGTCTTCGTCGGCTCCGGCCAGGGCAGCGAGCGTGGGCAGCCGGTCCACGAAGCGTTGGAAGTAACCGATGACAGTGACCACCTGGGTCTGCTGCAACATGATCTCCGACAGCCACACCCGGTACGCGTCGCGCGGGTGCTGCCAGGGAAGATCCTTGCGGCCGTGATGGTCGTACCAGCGCAACAATTCGGTGGCGAACGTGTTCATGGCGCACCCGCCGGCGCAGCGGCTGTCGAGGTCGCGGCCGGCGCCATCGAGCCGGGAACGGACCGCACTCGCAAGCCCTTGACATGCACACTGCCGATATCGACCTGGGCGGCGTCGATCGTGCCCTCCACGGGTGGCAGCGTCGGTGGCTGTCCCGCTTGCATGCCCGACCACCAGTCGGCCAACGCCAGTGGCGGCAGGTGCAGATCGGCATGATCCTGGGCGCCGTCGATCTTCAGCCCTATCGATAGCGGATCCTGCTGGTTCGCGGGTGTCACCCCGAGGACCACGTCATACGGCGCAGCCTCGCTGCGCGTCACCCGTCCGGCCATCGAGGCGCCGACATCGGCGCCGCCGCGCCACGTGGCATCGCCGTGCAGCTTCGCGCCGAAGTGGTTCTTGCTACCAGCATCGATGTCGAGATCGCCGAGCGTGAGCACGCCGTGGGCGAGCGACGGCGTGGTCGCGATAGTAAGCGAATAAGGTGTTTCGTCCGCCGTGCTCGCATCGAGCGCCAGCGTGAACCGATGGTTGTTGGCGAGACGACCGGCATCGATGTCGACATTGGAAAGCAGGAGGCGGTTACCGCGCAGCAAGGTGCTTCGCGACACGCGGAATCCGGCATCGATTTCAGGCAGGATCGCGCCTGCGGTCGAGGGACGTGGGGGCAATGTGTCGAGATACGCGGAGACGGCGTCGATATCGATGCGCGCGCCTTCTACCTCGAGTCGCGAGATCGTTGCCTCGCCACCCAGAAGGGTGCGCCATGGGAGGACCAGCTTCCCGCGCGCCGCGACGATCAGTGGCGTGTTACCGCCGTTGCCGTGCAGGGTGATGCCGTCCAGTTCCAGCGAGGGCTTTGGCCACAGGGTGGGACTGGCCGGATTTGCCAGCGTGAGGTCGAGGCCGGAGGCGCGCGCACGAGACTGCAAGAGTGCCGTGAAGCGCTCCGGCTGCAGCACCACATACATGGCGATCAGGGCCGCGACGATAAGCGCGGCGGCGATGCCGGCGACGGCGAGGAGGCCGATGCGCAGTCGACGGTTCATGGCCGCGACGCTTGCGATCCGGCGCTCACTCAGCCACCGAGGCTCGCCGGCAACAGCCCGTCGACAAAGGCTTCGGCATCGAAAATACGGAGGTCGGTGGCTGTCTCGCCGAGTCCCACATAGCGGATCGGCAACTTGAATTCACGGGCCAGTGCGAAGACCACGCCACCCTTGGCGGTGCCGTCGAGCTTGGTCACGACCAGTCCGGTAACGCCCGCGGTCTCGCGGAACTGACGGAGCTGGCTGATGGCGTTCTGCCCTGTCGTGCCGTCGATCACCATGAGCACTTCGTGCGGCGCGGCGGCGTCGAGCTTCTTCATCACACGCCCGATCTTGCCGAGCTCGTCCATCAGGCCCCCCTGCGTGTGCAGGCGGCCCGCCGTATCGGCGATGAGCACCTGCGTGCCGCGCGAGCGGGCGGCCTGGAGCGCATCGAAGATGACACTGGCGGAGTCCGCGTCCTGGCCCTGGGATACGACGGGTACCTTGTTGCGTTCGCCCCAGGTCTTGAGCTGCTCGACGGCGGCGGCGCGGAACGTGTCGCCAGCAGCCAGCATCACGCTGCGACCTTCGTCCGAATAGCGACGGGCCAGCTTGCCGATGGTCGTGGTCTTGCCCACGCCGTTGATGCCGACGGTGAGGATCACGAAGGGGCTGGATGTGGTTACGTCCAGCGGTTTTTCTACCGGCTTGAGCAAGGTCACGAGCTCACGACGCAAGGCTTTCAGCAGATCCCCGGCGTCGGCGAATTCGCGCTTGTGCATGCGCTTGCGCAGGTCCTCGACCAGGTTGCTGCTGGCTTCCACGCCTACATCGGCGGTGATCAGGGTGGTTTCGAGCTCGTCGAGCAGGTCGTCGTCCAGCTTGGGATGACGGACGAAGAGCGTGGTCAGACTTTTGGCGAAGCCGCTTCCGGAAAGACGCTCGCGCCAACTCCGCTTCGCCGGCTGAGCCGCCTCGACAATCGAGGCCTCCTCGACATCGGGTTCGACCTCGGGGGCCTCGGGCTCGGGCAGGACGGTTTCGGCGAGGGCCTCGGACACCGCCGGGCCAGCGTCGATCGAGGCGGCGTCGGCAACCTTCTCCGCGCGCTCGTCAGGTGGCGCGACGTCGGGCGTCGCGATGGGTTCGACGGGCTTCTTCTTCCAGAACTTGAGCATTGCGCCAGCGATTCAAAGACAATAGGCGAATGCTAGCACTCCCGCCCTCACTGGCCGCTGAGCGATGAGCGCGTCAGGCCGCGTCCGCATCATCGGCGGAACCCTGCGCAACTCGCGCCTGGATGTCCCCGACCTGCCAGGACTCCGGCCCACGGCCGATCGCGTCCGCGAGACGCTGTTCAACTGGCTGCAGCCCGTTGTCGGCGGGGCGCGCTGCCTCGATCTGTTCGCCGGAACCGGGGCGCTTGGCATCGAGGCGCTGTCGCGGGGTGCCCGGGCCGTCACCTTCGTCGAGCGCGACGCGCGACTGGCGGCCGCCCTCAAGGCGAATCTGGCCCGTCTCAAGGTGGAAGGCGAGGTCGTCGGCGACGATGCCTCGCGGTGGCTGCGTGGTCCCGGCCGGCCGTTCGATGTCGTCCTGCTGGATCCGCCCTTCGCCCTGGATGCCTGGGAAACGACGGCACGGCAACTGGAGGACGGCGTCTGGATCGCCGCCCATGGCTGGATATACGTGGAGGCGCCACGCGGCGCGGCCCTGAGCCTGCCCCACAACTGGTTTCCGCACCGCCAGGGTCACGCGGGGGAGGTGGCCTACGCCCTCTATCGCCGCACCCCGGCTGATCCGTTAAGCTAGCCCGCGCTTTCCTTCGACCCGCCTTCATGACTCCTCTGCCGGCCAATCCGCGACTTGCCGTTTATCCCGGCACGTTCGACCCGATCACCAACGGTCACGCCGATCTGGTGTCCCGTGCTGCGCCCCTGTTCGACCGCATCGTGGTCGCCGTGGCGGAGAGCCGTAACAAGGGTCCCGGTTTCAGCCTTGGTGAGCGCATCGCGCTGGCTCGTCTGGCATTGGCCGACCTGCCCAATGTGGAAGTTCGCGGTTTCGACTGCCTGCTCGCCCATTTCGTCGCCGAAATCGGCGCGGGTGTGATCCTGCGTGGTTTAAGGGCCGTGTCGGACTTCGAGTACGAATTCCAGCTGGCCAGCATGAACCGTCACCTGATTCCCCAGGCCGAGACGCTGTTCCTGACGCCGGCCGAGCAATACAGCTTCATTTCTTCCTCGCTAGTGCGTGAAATCGGTCGCCTGGGTGGCGATATCTCCGGCTTCGTGCATCCGGCGGTGCAGCAGGCCATGCGCCAACGCTGGCGCAACTCTTGAAAACAAAGGTGATCATCATGCGTAAGTTCGTCCTCGCCGCGTCCGTGGCCCTGACCGCCGCCCTGGCCCTCTCGGCCTGCAACAAGTCGGAAGACGCCGATCAGGCTGCCACCACGCAGGAAGCCGCCGTCGCCAAGCCGACCAATCCGACCGATACCAAGGCCTGGAGCCAGTACTTCGGCCAGATCGTGCGCAAGAACATGCAGGGCATGACGGCTGACCGTCCGTTCCCGTACTTCGTTCCGGCCGGCGACGACCAGGCTGGCCAGGACGGTCGCGCTCGCCAGCTCGACAACGTCCAGGGCACCGTTGCCCGCGGCGTCACCCCCGGCAACATGCTCGTCTTCGGTGGTCCGGAGTCGGCCAAGACCGCCGACCTCATCGTCGCCGCCTTCAAGGGCGCGAACGCCGGTTCGTTCAAGAACGTCATCGTGCTGTTCATCGGCGACCAGGCTGACCAGCAGCGCGTCGCCGATGCCTTGGCCCCGAGCGGCGCCACATACCGCTTCGTCGCGTACTGATCGACGTCCCGGTGGCGAAGAGAGGGCGCCGCACCAGCGGCGCCCTTTTTTTGTCCGCGCCTACCCCGTCTTAGGGGTAAAATGGTAGCTATGTCCCTGATCATTCTCGACACCTGCGTCAACTGCGACGTCTGCGAACCCGTGTGCCCGAACAAGGCCATCTCGCTTGGCGAGGTCTATTACGAGATCAATCCGGACCTGTGCACCGAATGCGTGGGCCATTTCGACGTTCCCCAGTGCGTCGAGGTCTGTCCGGTCGAGTGCATCCCGAACGATCCGGACCGCGTCGAATCGCGTGACCAGTTGATGCTCAAGTACGAGCACCTGATGGCGAAGGCCGCCTCGTAAGCCCTTGCCCGGTCTCATCGGTTAATCTCGCCGATAGCGATATCCCTTCCCGGAGCGAAACCCCATGGTCCATGCCCCGTCGTGGCGCGTGCTCGCCGCGAGTCTCTTTCTTGTTGTCGGCGCAGGCTGCGCCAGCGCCCAGAACGCACCGCCGCCGTCGAAAGGCCCCGGCCACGCCGCCATCGCCAGCGCCAATTACCTGGCCACCAACGCGGGCTTCGAAGTGCTCGGCAAGGGCGGCAACGCCTTTGACGCAGCCGTCGCGGTTTCGTCGACGCTCGCCGTGGTCGAACAACAGAGTTCGGGCATCGGCGGCGGCTTCATGGCCTTGTTGCATCGCGCTTCCGACAATCGCGACGTATTCATCGACGCACGTGAAACCGCGCCGAAGGCCGTCGACATGAAGGTCTATGTGGGCAAGGACGGTCAGCCGAACCGGGACGTGTCGACCAATGGCCCGCTCTCCGCCGGGATTCCGGGTGAGCCCGCCGGCCTGGTCTGGATGGCGGCGCACTACGGCAAGCTGCCGCTGTCGGTCTCCCTCGCTCCGGCCATCCGCATCGCCACCGAAGGATTCCAGCCCGACGCACGCTTCCTCGGCACCATCGATGACCGTAAGGACGTGCTCGCACGCTATCCAGCATCGGCGGCCGTCTACCTTCCGGGCGGAAAGGTGCCCACCGCCGGCTGGACGCTCAGGCAGCCGGATCTGGCGAAGACCCTGCAGCGTCTCGCGGCGAAGGGGCACGACGGTTTCTATAAGGGCGAAACCGCGAAGCTGCTCGTGGACGCATCCCGTGGCGCTGGCGGCAACTGGACCGCCGCCGATCTCGAGGCTTACCAGGCGAAGGAGCGCCAGCCGCTGAGCATCGACTACAAGGGTTATCGCATCGTCACCGCACCGCCGCCGTCGTCGGGTGGCGTGGCGATTGCCGAGGTGCTCAACATCATGTCGGGCTTCGACCTGGCCAAGCTCGATCTCGCCCATTCGACGCATTTGACGATCGAGGCGATGCGCCGCGCGTTCCGCGATCACAACGAATACCTGGGCGATCCCGACTTCGTGAAGATGCCGCTCGACATGCTGCTCTCGGCGTACTACGCCGACGGCCTGCGGGCGACGATCTCACCGGACAAGGCCACGCCGTCCGATCTCCTGCCGACCTCGATGGCGCCCGAGCCGGGCATGCACACCACGCACTTCTCGGTGATTGACGCCGACGGCAACATGGTCGCCTCCACCCTCACGGTGAACCTGGAGTTCGGCTCGGCCTTCATCGCCAAGGGCACCGGTGTGGTGCTCAACGACGAAATGGATGACTTCGCCCTCGTGCCGGGCCAGCCCAATGCCTTCGGCCTGCGCGGCGCGCTGGCCAATGCGCCGGAACCGGGTAAACGCATGCTGTCGTCGATGTCGCCCAGCTTCGTTTTCGGTGCCGACCGTACGGCCGTGATCGGCTCGCCCGGTGGCTCGACCATCATCACGCAGGTGCTGGAGGGCATTCTCGCCTTCATTGACGGCAAGAGCGCCTCCGAGATCACGGCGCAGAAGCGCTATCACCATCAGTACCTGCCCGACCGCGTCGATGTGGAAGCTGGCGTTTTCGACGATGCCACGACCAAGGCGCTGACGGACATGGGGCATGTACTGCGGAACCGCTCGCCCTGGGGATTCATGAACGTGGTGACCTGGGACCACCGGACGAACAAGCTCGACGCCGCCAGCGATCCGCGTCGCCCGTCGGGCCTGGGCAAGGTGCAGTAAGGTTGCCTGCATGAAGCTATGGTCACTCATCGGCAACTCGCAGCGGCTCGACGGCGGTGCGATGTTCGGCAATGCGCCGCGCGCCATGTGGTCGCGTTGGGTGGCGCCGGACGCGGAGAATCGCATCCCGCTCGCCTGTCGCTGCCTTCTCGTCACCGGGCTCGATGGCAGGAACGTGCTGTTCGAGACGGGCATCGGCGCCTTCTTCGACCCGGCCATGCGCGAACGCTTCGGCGTGGTCGAAGATCGCCACGTGTTGCTCGATTCGCTCGCCGAGGCCGGTCTTYGTCATGAGGACATCGACGTCGTCGTGCTGTCGCACCTGCACTTCGATCACGCAGGCGGCTTGCTGGCGCCCTGGGTGGAAGGGTGCCCGGCGACCCTGCTGTTTCCGAACGCACGCTTTCTGGTGGGCGCCGATCACTGGGAGCGTGCACGCGATCCGCATCCTCGCGACCGCGCCTCGTTCATTCCCGAACTGATTGGTCTGCTGGAGGCGAGCGGCCGGCTCGAACTTGTCGAGGCCGGACGGCCCTCGTCACTGGGCGACGCCGTGCGCTTCGAATTTTCCGAAGGCCACACCCCGGGCCTGATGCTCGCGGAGGTGGGTGGCGTGGCGTTCTGCGCCGATCTCATCCCCGGCCGGCCATGGGTGCACTTGCCGGTGACGATGGGTTACGACCGTTGGCCGGAAAAACTGATCGATGAGAAACGGGTGTTTCTCGACGACAAGATCGCACGTGGCGTAAAGCTTTTCTTTACCCACGACCACGGTTGCGCCATGGCGTCCGTGGAACGGGACGGTAAAGGCCGTTACACGGCTGCCGATATGCATGAACGACTAAGCGGCATCGAAGCGTAAGGACGCCGATAGCGGGCACGGGGGCAGGATGAAGTCGAAACACAAGATGAAAGACACGGGCATGGCCTGGAGCGCGCGCGTTACCGGTGCCGTGCTATTGCTTGCGGGACTGGGCCTGATCGCCTGGAACGAACACCGCGTCATGGACTAYGGCGCAGYGATAGCGCGCCACGGTTCGCCGGTGCTGGACCTGGGTGCAGAGGGACGGCCCTCCGCCGGGCAGTACGGTTCGATGACGCGTGTCAGTGGCACGCCACAGATTCTCGACGCACCGCGCGATCCGGAGTTCAACGTCCGGGCCGATTCGCCGATCCTCATCCGTCACGTGGAAATGTTCCAGTGGCGCGAGATCACGGTGGGGGGCAGCACGCATTACGAACTGGACTGGGTCGATCGCCCCATCGATGCGACCAACTTCGCCAAGCCGGCGGGACACGTGAATCCGGGTGCCTTCCCTATCCAGGGGCGTCAGTTCGAAGCGGGTGAAGTAAAGCTGGGCAACTTCAAGCTGTCCACGCCGATCATCCGCGCATTCCCCGGACGGATCGACATCGCGCCTGACGAACACAAGCTGCCAGCGAACCTGGCTGCGACCTTCCAGCGCGTGGACGACAAGCTCGTGACGAGCAGCAAGCCGTCCAATCCGCGCCTGGGCGACCTTCGGATCAGCTGGGAAGCCGTGCCGGTGCAGTCGATGACGGTGCTGGCGCGCATCGACGGCGATACGCTGGCGGCGCGTGAGCCGAAGGATGGCGATCCCGGCTTCGATGTGCAGGTGGGCGACCGCAGTTTGCTCGACGTTCTGCCCGCCCTGCCCGAGCCGCCACAGGCGGTGCTGCTGGTTCGCCTCGCGGCGTTCGTGCTCGCGGCCCTGGGTGCGTTGCTGCTGGCATGCACAAGCCGCCTGCGCAACGATGTGCTGTTCGCCGCCGGTATCGGTGCCGTGGTGGTGCCCGCCGTGGCGGGAGTGATGTGGCTGGCTGGCGACGCGATGACGGCAAGCGTATGGTTGCTCGTTGCCGTGCTCGGCGCGGGCCTGGCGATCTGGCGCGTCCAGCAGCGCTCGGCATTGCCGTCCGACTGACCCCTCAGGAGCGAGACCATGCGTATCACCGGCCTTTACGCGGCACTGCTGACCCTGCTTATTCTCGGCCTGGCGGTCCGCGTGATGCTCATCCGCCGGCGCACGCGCATCGGCCTGGGCGATGGTGGCGACCGTGCGGTCGCCTGTGCCATTCGTGCGCATGGCAACGCCACGGAATACGTGCCGCTGGCGTTGATCCTCCTGCTGGTTCTCGAACTCGATCAGACCGTGCCGCTATTGCTTCATGCGTTCGGCGTGGCGCTGGTGATCGCGCGACTCGTCCACGCCGTGGGTCTGTCGCGGGCAGCGGGCAATTCGGCCGGACGCGCCGTGGGGGCTGCTCTGACCTTGTTAGTCATCGGGTTGATGGCGCTGATGCTTATCTGGCAATACGTGGTGATCCACGTGATCGCCGCCTCGGTGTAGGCGCCGCTTCAGCGGCGGCCCCTTGTGGGAGCCGCTTCAGCGGCGATAGGGTGCTAGCGATAACCCGGCCCGCTGCCGCGGGATCGCCGATGAATCGGCTCCCACAGTGCCGATGAATCGGCTCCCACGGTGCCTTGCAGGTCAGGCTTCGGCTTCGACGACGGCGGTGCCATCGGCGAACGCATAGACATGATCTGCCCAGCTGGCTGCTTCGACGTACATCGCGGCCATCGTCTGCAGGTGCTGGGTACGCAGCGCCGAGTCGCTCTCCAGTTCGCCCTGTTCCCAGTGGCGGATCTGGTCAAGCAGCGGCGCGAACGGACCCGCGCCTTCGAGCAGCGCTTCCCGGATTTCAATCGCCAGTGGCAGGTGCTCGAGCACGTATGCCATGGAGACATTCATCAGGGTGTCGAGCAGCGAGAACAGGCCGGCCGTGAAGGCCATTTCCTGCAGTTCGGGCTTGATTGTGCGGGCCAGCTTCTCGCACATGTGGGCGCGGATAAGCGCGAGGCGAAGCAGTTCCGGCGGGCGCTCGTCCATGCCGGACACGGCCATGGTGAAAATCCAGTTGCGCATGCGGTTCACGCCGAAGAACACCGCGGCCTGCTCGACCGATTTCAGCTGGCGGGGCAGGGCGAAGTAAGCGGAGTTCACGCAGCCCAGCAGCTTGTAGCTGAGGACAGCGTCGTCGCGGATGATCTTGCCCAGTTCGACGGGGCCGTTCTCGGGATCCTGCAGGGCGCCCATGAGACGCAGCACGCCGAGCTTGCTCGGGGCGAGGCGTGGCATATCCACGCGCTCGGGGCGCAGCAGGTACTTGCCCTGGAAGCCGTCGACATCCTGGTCGGCGTAATCGACGAAGGTCTCGTGCGTATCGATGCCGGTGACGATTACCTTGACCCCGAACGCATGCACATAGTCCATGTGCGCGCGCGCAGCGACCGGATGGCGATGATCCACCGCGACCTTCGCGAACTGAACAATACGCAGCAACGCGTCCACGCCGGCCCGGTGTTCGGGATCGGCGGGCAGGTTGAAGTCTTCGAGCATGAACAGGCAGCCATGGCCCTTCAGCTCGCGAAGCTTCTCCAGCAAGTGGTCATCCGTACCGACATCGGCACTGATGCTGGCGCCGAGCCGCGCGTTGTGGCGAAGGATGTCCGCGTGCTCGAGGAGCAGCTGCGGCGACATGTGCAGGAAAGCACGATTGTCACGGACGAGGCGCTTGAGGCTGCCATCGGCGATAGCGCTCAGCGTCGCCTGCGTATGTGCAAGCGCCGCGGCGTCGATATCGCTGCCGATGGGGCGGGGGAACAGGAGTTCGTAGGCGAAGAGCGCCTGCTTCCTGTCCAGGATGGGCACGCGGACGATCGGGAGGATACCGTCGTCATTCACCGCTGTCGGCTGGGGGGTCACTGCCATTGCTTTTGTTGGTGCGCCGTCTGGGTGAGCCTGGGGATGTTTGTGGGTGGGATTAAACCTGCGCGATAGTGGCGGAACGCAGTTTTACCCGCGCGGTGTCGCCCTTCGGGCCGTAGGTCGATCCACCCGGCGAATCGCCCGCAAGCAGCGCAAGCGCCTGACGAACGTGGCCGATTCGCTGGCCGACAATGCGGCCGTTCACTTCATTGAGTTTGCGGCACTCGACCAGGCGTTCGATCGTGTGTGTCCAGCGCGCATCGTTCAGCGTGTCGACGCCGGCGGCGTCGCCCAGGTGGCGACGCTCCGTGTCGAGCTTTTCAATGCGGTCGAGCTGTTTGCCCTTCACCCGGCTGACGGTGTCGAGCGCATGCGTGTCAGCCTGATCGAGCGCCATGCGCTCGTCGATCAGGGTGGCGTGCAGCGCGTCGACCTCACGGGCGAGTTCGCCCATGACGGCGCGAACGGCCGCGTCGAAGTCGGAGCCGAGCGGATCGGTCATGCCTTGCCGCCGATCTGGCCTTCCATCGCAAGAAACTTGCTCGCGATGGCCTGCGAATCAGGCTTGTAGGTGCCGTCGGCCAGCTTGCTGCGGATTTCGTCGACGCGCTTGGTGTCGATGCCATCGCCACGGCTGGCGGCGTCGAGCGCCTTGGCCGAGTCGGTGATCTTGACGCTGTCGTCGCTCGGACGCACGGCGCTGGCGCCCTGCGTGGAGGCGGCGGAGCCTGCAGCCTGGTTCTGGGTGCGAAGCTGCACCTGGGGCTGCGGGGCCTGGATACCGGGTTTGATCGTCGTCGTCATGTGTGTTCCTCGGAGCTGGTGTCCTTCAAACCCTTTATCGGCGGTCTGTCGGCGAACTTTAACTGGCCCTGGGCCGTGAAGTGTGACCGGGTTGGGATTTTGTTCATGGCAGTACCGCGACGGTGCCGGGGCCGGTGACCACGGCGTCGAGTACCTTTCCGGATGAGGCGTTGCGGACCTTCAGGCGGGTGCCGGTATCGCCGGCGCCCATGGCCACGCCGGCGACGCGGATGACCACGCCCTCGACGTCGGCCTGCATGCTGACCGAGTCGCCGATGCGCACGGCTTGTCGACCGGCCAGCATGCCGGGTGTCAGTACGGTGCCAGCACTCAGTGGACGGGCCAGGGAGCGGCCGTCGACCTGACCCGGTTCGGCGATGTAGCCATAGGCGAGGCTGGCCACGTCACGCTCTTCGGTGTGCACGTCACCCGCGCCGACGCCATCGCCGCGTGCCAGCGGCCGGGTGGTCACCAGCACGTTGGTAAACATCTTGACCCGGACCGGCACACGCACCGTCCAGCCGCCCGGGACGGGGCAGTGCACGGCCACGCTGACGCGTGCGCCGAGTGGCCGGTTGCCGGGCAGTGAGGACTCGAGCGGTTTCGGGCATTCGGTCAGGCGAAGCCGGCTATCGAGCGAGTCGGCGTCGGCGGTCATGCGTGCGCCGGGCAGGGCGCGGTTCTGTAGCAGCCAGGTCACCGCCGCCGCGCGTACCGATTCCACCGTCTGCCCGGCCAATGCGCATAGCGGCAGGGCGAGCAGGGCGGTCACGGTGATACCGCGGGCGAAGGTGGATGCCTTCACGCGGCGCGTTCCGCCAGCGATGCCGACAGGCCCTGGGTGATCGCATCCAGTTCCCGGTTGAGGTCGGCGACCATGTGGCCTGCGTCTGCATGCCGGCCTTCGCCCAGCGTGATGGCGTATTGCGAGGCGAGCGCGGAGAAGCGTTCACCGGCGGCACGGATGCCATCGGTCGGGCTATCCGGCCGGCGCACGCGGAATTGGTCGATGCAACGCATGAGCGGGGTGGTGTCGAGCCAACGGCGATCGAGGCTGGCCGGATCGCGCGAGGCGAGTTCCACGGCGAAGCGAAGACCCTGGCTGGCTTCCCGGATCATCTGGCTGAGGCTGGCGGCGTCGAGATCGCCCTCGGTTTCGAGGCGGCTCAGGCCGAGCCGATGCGCAAGCACCGCGGCGCGGGCGGCGGCGTCGGCCTGGCGGCGAGCCTCGTTGGTCACGCGGCCGAGCGTGCCCTGGGTGGCCTGGATCGCAGCGATGCGGCCCTGCAACGCGCCCATGCCTTCGCGGGCCGCGTCGATGTTGCCACGCGCGCCGCGGGCGGCTTCGTCCACGCGGCCCATCGAAGCCTGCATGCCGGCGATGCCCGACTGGGTCTGGTCGAGGCGACGCAGGCTGTTCTGCACCGCGTCGTCGAGCTGACCGGCGAACTGGCCGACAGCTTCGGTGGTCTGGTCGATTTCTGCCGTTGCCTGGGTCGTCTTTTCCGCGAGCTGCTTGACCTCGTCGGCAACGACCGCGAATCCGCGACCGGCTTCACCGGCACGTGCGGCCTCGATGGCCGCATTCAACGCAACGAGGTTGGTCTGGTGGGCGATGTCCTGCACCGTCGCGGTCAACTTGCGGATCGCGGTGAAATATTCGGAGAACTGGGCGTGGTTGCGGCTCATGCCCGACAGTGCGCTGCGAAGCAGACGCAGCTGGCCGTCGAGGTCGCCCGCCGTGGCCAGGCCCTGGCTGCCCGACTCGCCCATGCCGACCGCGCCGGCGTAGGCCTGGTCGAGCGCTGTCGAAATCCTGGCGCTGGCGTCCGTCAAACGTCCGGCGGTGTCGCGGGCTCCTTCGACTACCTTGCCGAGTTCCAGCAGGGTGCCACCAAGCGCCTGGGCGTTGGTCAGCACCATGCCCTGCTGCTCGATCGCCTGGATGGTCGTTGCCGGCGCGGTGCGCGGCTCCGCAGGCTTAAGCAGGGCGCCAAGGGCGCTGGCAGCGGCCGGGTACTGTGCGGAGAGGGCGCGAACGCGCGCCGCATCGCCCTGGGCGGCTGCGTGGGCGAGGAGGCGGACGTGCTGGCTCCAGAGGAGGGTCATGATTTCGCTTTCATCGGATGGTCGCCCCACTTAATCGGTCGGGAGCCTCAGGACTTGAGCTG
>NZ_JBFUIT010000042.1:0-20535 GCF_056401735.1 Luteibacter sp. P4_D7_3 | reverse complement strand
GTGCTCGGCCGGAACATCCGCGCCTCCGAGGCGCTGGCCGAGCAGCGCGGTATCGATCTTGCCAACCTCTCGCAGGTCAACGAGCTGATCATCCGCCGTATGAAGACCGGTGTACTGCTGGTCGACGAGGGCAACCGCATCCACCAGCTCAACGAGTCGGCCTGGATGCTGATGGGCAATCCCTCGGCGGACCAGCGCGACCTGGGCACCCTGGCTCCCGAGCTGTCGCGGCGCCTTTACCACTGGCGCACCTCGGGCAAGCTGGACGAGAGCGCGACCATGCTGGCCGACGGCACCCCCGAGGTGATCCCGCGATTCTCGCGCCTGGCACCGAACGACGACTCGCACGTGCTGATCTTCCTTGACGACACGTCGTTGGTCTCGCGTCGCGCCGAAGAGCTCACCCTCAGCTCACTGGGCCGTTTGTCGGCGTCGATCGCCCACGAGATCCGCAATCCGCTGGCGGCGATCCACTACTCGGCCCAATTGCTCGCCGAATCCACCGACATGAACGATACCGACCTGCGCATGGTCGAGATCATCAACAACCACTGCTCGCGCCTCAACGAGATCATCGAGAACATCCTGCAGCTGTCGCGCCGCGAGCGCTCGCGGCCGGAAACCCTCGACCTGAGCCAGTGGGTGCACCACTTCGTCACCGAGTACCGCCAGGGCAACGACCTGGGCTCGGACATTCTGCGAGCCGTGTCCGGCAGCGAGCCGGTGGCCGCGGTGGCCGACCCCCAACACCTCCAGCAGGTGATCTGGAACCTCGTGCAGAACGCCCTCCGCTATGGTCGCCTGCCCGGCGAGCCGGCCCGCGTGATGCTGGTGGCACGCCATTCCGAGGTAGGGATTCCCATCCTCGAGGTGATCGATCGCGGCCCGGGCATCCCGCCCAAGGTGGCCGCACAGATCTTCGAGCCGTTCTTCACGACGCACGAATACGGCACCGGACTGGGCCTTTACCTGGCCCGGCAGATGACCGAAGCCAACCAGGCAGCCCTCGAATACGTACGCGTGGCGGGCGGCGGCAGTTGCTTCCGGATCAGTCTCACGCCACCTGCACGCAGTACCTCGGCAGCCCCCGTGGCAGCCCGCGCGTGAACAGCGCCCTTTGCTCCCGCCGCTCAGGCGGTTACATTGGGAACATTCACCGAAGCCTTCGGACCCAATGAGCAAGCAGACCGTTCTGGTCATCGACGACGAGCGGGACATCCGCGAGTTGCTGACCATCACCCTCGGTCGAATGGAACTCGACGTCGACGCTGTGGGGAGCGTCAACGAAGCGCGGAGCGCACTCGCCAATCGCCGTTACGACCTGTGTTTCACCGACATGCGGCTGCCCGACGGCAGCGGCCAGGAAATCATCGAGCTGATCGCGGCCAACCACCCGGACATGCCGGTGGCGATGATTACTGCCTATGGCAACGTGGATGCAGCCGTGAACGCCCTGAAGGCGGGCGCCTTCGACTTCGTGTCCAAGCCGGTGGATATCCACCTGCTGCGCCGTCTGGTTCGGACCGCCCTCAAGCTCTCGGAAGAACGTAAGGCCGAAGCGGGCAATAAGGGTATCCCGGGCGCAGACCGCCTGATCGGCGACTCGCCGGCCATGGCTGAAGTGCGCTCGAAGATCGCCAAGCTCGCCCGTAACCAGGCCCCGGTGTACATCGGTGGCGAATCGGGCGTCGGCAAGGAACTGGTCGCCCGCCTCATCCACGAGCTGGGACCGCGCGCGCCGGGTGCTTTCGTGCCCGTGAACTGCGGCGCGATTCCCTCCGAGCTCATGGAGAGTGAATTCTTCGGTCACCGCAAGGGTAGCTTCACCGGTGCCCATGCGGACAAGGAAGGCCTGTTCCAGGCTGCCCAGGGCGGCACGCTGTTCCTCGATGAAGTGGCCGAGCTGCCGCTGCACATGCAGGTGAAGCTGCTGCGCGCGATCCAGGAAAAGGCTGTCCGCCCGATCGGCGGACGCGACGAGATCCCCGTCGACGTGCGGATTCTCTCCGCTACGCATAAGAATCTCGCTGCGTTGGTCGAGGAAGGGCTGTTCCGACAGGATCTTTTCTACCGCATCAACGTGATCGAGCTGCGCGTACCGCCGCTGCGCGAACGCCGAGGTGAYGTGCCTGCGCTCGCCGAGTTCATCCTGCGCCAGCTCGCTACGGAATCCGGCGGCGCGCCGGGCCGCTTACGCGCCGATGCACTTGCCGCGCTCGAGGCCTATCAGTTCCCCGGCAATGTGCGTGAACTGGAGAACATTCTCGAACGCGCCATGGCCATGTGCGAAGGCGACACGATCGAAGCCGAGGACCTGATGCTGCCGCAACGCAGCGCGTCTGCGGTCCCGGCGGCGGCCTTGCCGGGCGTGCCAGACGCGGCCCCCGCGAACGCTGGCGCACCGGCGCCTCGCGATGCTGCGACTGACGGCTCGCTGGAAGACTACATCTCCAACATCGAGCGCGACACGATCATCAAGGCGCTGGAAGAGTCGCGTTACAACAAGACCGCGACGGCAAAGAAGCTCGGGATTACCTTCCGGGCGTTGCGCTATAAGTTGAAGAAGCTCGGGATCGATTGATCCCCCTCGTATGCCAGGGCGCGCCATGCGTCCTGGCTGCCGACCGCCCTCACCGCGCGCGCTGAGCGGCTACCAGCTTCTCCCACTGGCGAGCCCTCCAGTAGCGGTAAACGCGATGTCCGACGGTCGCCAGGCCCCAGTAAAGCGCGACGGCTGTGACGGCGTTCACGACAAGAAGAACGGACAGCATCGGATCCGGAACGTAGTCGAGATCGGGCGACGGAAGCCCGAGCCACGGCGTAACGAACAACGGTACATGCATCACCCCACGGAAGACCTCGAAGGCGATGCCGTCGACGCACCTCGGATAGGCACACGAGGTCTGAAACGCCAGCAACATCGTCGACGCCACAAAGTGCAATAGCGAGGCGCCGACGAAACAGGCGATTCGCGTATTGCGCAGCAGGCGGCGACGGCTATTGTTTACTTTTTTTTCGTAGTCCGAGTACATCGCGTTCCCCACGTCTTGATGGGTGTTCCGCGGCGGCGCCGGAAACACGTCTCAGTTGACGTTACGAGCAGAACGCACGAATCGATATGGAAGGATTCTGAAAAAGTCGACGACCTAAGGGAAGGCCACTACCGTGTCATTCAGCGGCAACACATCGACCCCATGCCGCACCGTTGCCGGCTTCCATCGCTCCCCCATCCCAAACACCTGCCCTTCGCTTTCCGGCCCGAAGCTGTCGACCTTGTCGAAGACATAAGGCACACCCTCGGAACCTTCGAAGGTCGCCGCATTGGCCACCTGGAAATGAAGATGGGGTGCCGCAGAATTACCTGATTGCCCGAGTGCGCCGATCACCTGTCCGCGCGTCACGCCCTGGCCAACCTTCACCGCAACACTTCCGCGCTTCAGGTGCGCATAGCCGGCGAAGTTGCCGCCACCCAGGTCGATGACGACGTAGTTGCCGAACAGACCATCGAGCGACAACGAGTCGGGTTCGGCCTGCGCTTCCAGCGGCTTGTGCTCATCCTGTCCGTCGCGCATGGCGACAACAGTACCGTTGCCGACCGCGAGCACCTGAGCCCCATAGCCGAACCAGTCGGCATACGTCGTGGCGTGGATATCCTTCACCGGCTTGAACGCGCGCCCTTGCTTGTCGATGCCGACGAAGTCGATCGCGAAGCGCTGCGGAATCGTCAGCGTGCCGTTCACCGCGACCAGACTGCCCCAGTGATGGGAATGCGCGTTACCCGGGCCTTCGTGCGCGAGCCAGCGACCACCCTTCAAGGGCGCACCCAGGCGGAGTGGCGTGCGATCCGACACGACCACGGGTATGCCGTCGACGTGGCTGGTCCGCCCCTTCTCATCAGTGAAGACGAGGGCATGATGCAGGGTGTGCGGTAGCTGCCCCGCTGGCAGGGTGATCCACACGAACAGCGTGCCGCGCTTACCTGCAATGATGCCGGCTGGTTTGCCCTCATCCGGTACAGGCCGGATCGCGGCATCCACGCCGGCTTCGTCCAGATGCAGGATCACGCGATCCTGCTCATCGAGAACATCGAGCGACCGCGGCCGCAGGGTCCCGGTGTCGCCATAGACGTTGGTGACCTGCAATTCGTAAGCGAGATGCTTGGCGCCATCGCTGCCGGCAAAAGGCGTTGGCGCGAACGGTACACGCGCTTCGACAGGCGCTGGCGACGACACCGGGGCGTCAGCGGCGAAGGCGGATGCACTAGCCCATGCAAGGCCGGCGAGCAGAATGGTCTTCAGACAACGTTCCCCTCACTCGCCTCGAGCGCCTCGCGCACCTTCCGCAACAACGCCCGCGACTGGATCGGCTTCTCCAGCACGTACAGATGATCCAGCTGCGGCAGCTCGTCGAGATTCAGCGGCTTGTCCGGACGGGCGAGAAGCAGCACCGCGCCGGTGTAACCGTGATCCAGCAGCGCGGCGAGCGTACGCACGCCGGTAAACAGATTCATGTCGGCGTCCATGACCACGAGGTCGGGGACGCCGTGGGCTTCGATCCACTGCAGAGCCGCCGTACCGCTCTGGCTGGCACCTGCCTGGTAGCCGTAAGCGTCCAGCGTGTCGGCCAGCAGCGAGAGCTGCACGGCCTCTTCGACGACGACGAGCACGCGCTCGGCTTCGCCCTGCAGGCTCGACTCCATCACCAACGGCTCGGTGTCGGCGCCGTCTTCCGGATTGAGCGGCAGGTAGAGATGGAACTGCGTGCCTTCGCCGAGCTTGCTGCGGACGCGCATCAGGCCGCCGTGACTGGCGACGATGCGCTTGCACGAGAGTAGCCCCAGACCGGTACCCAACTCCTTCGTTGTGAAGAAGGGTTCGAAAAGCCGCTGCAGCACTTCTGGCGTCATACCGGCGCCGGTGTCGATCACCGACAGACGGAGATAACGTCCCGGCGCGGGCTGCTCGCCTTCAACGAAAAAGTCCTCGGGCAGGTTCGCCTGCGCCGTCTCCACCTTCAGGTGGCCGCCGTCGGGCATGGCCTGGATGGCATTGAGGCAAAGGTTGAGCAGGCACTGCTGCAGCTCGGTGTGATTGCCTTCGAAGGCGACATCGGCGTCGAAGATATCGACGTTCATTTCAATCGAACGCGGCACGCWGCCCTGCATCAGCAACTTCAGCGCTTCGAGCAAGGCACCAAGGCGCACCTGCTCGGCACGACGCGCGCCACGCGCGAACGACAGCATCGAGGACACCATCTCCAGGCCGCGACGGCCGCAGTCACGCACCAGTGCACCCAGGCGCGCCAGCCGCGGATCGTCCGCGTAGTCTTCCAGTGTGTCGCCGGCAAGCAGCAAGGGCTGAAGCAGGTTGCGCAGATCGTGGCTAAGGCCGCCGGCGAGGAGCGCCAGGCTCTCGAAGCGCTGCGCACGGATCAGCTCGAGTTCCGCACGGGCACGCGCCCGCTGCTCTTCCGCTTCACGCAAGGCACGGCGCACGGCGGAGGCCAGGCGTGCCGTGTTCTGCTTGAGGATGTAGTCGGTGGCACCGTTGCGCAGGGCGACGATGGCCGCTTCTTCACCCAGCGTCGCCGAGATGAAGATGAAGGGTATCTCGGCGCTGCGCTCTCGAAGTATCTGCAACGCACGCTCACCACTGAACGAAGGCATGCTCAGGTCGGACAACACAATGGTCGGCTCGAAGCTGTCCAGCGCCGCGGTGAACGCCGGCTCGTCATCGACCAGCATCACCTCGTACTCGAGTCCGTCCTGGTCGAGTTCGGTCAATACGAGCTCGGCGTCGAGGGCATTGTCCTCGACCTGAAGGATCCTGATTTTCTTGTCGTACCCGCCCATGGTTATGCCCGTGCGCCCTCTGTTAGTCGATTACTCGCCGTCCGGGCGCTGGTTGAGCACGGCCCAGAAATGGCCGAGCGTCTGTACGGCGGTGAAGAACTGTTGCACGTCCACGGGCTTTAGCACATAGGCATTCACACCGAGGTCCCAGCTCCGGGCCAGGTCGCTCTCTTCCCGTGAGGACGAAAGGATGACCACCGGCAGGCGCTTCCACTTCTCTTCCGCGCGCAGCTGGTTGAGCACTTCCAGGCCGTCCATGCGCGGCATCTTGATGTCGAGCAGGATCACCGAGGGATCGCCTTCGGGACGATCGGCGTACTGGCCACGGCGGTGCAGCCAGTCGAGGCAGTCCACACCGTCCTCGACATGAACCACGGGATTGGCGAGCTTGGCCTCGCGAAGCGCGTCGATGGCCATCTCGGCATCGGCCATCGAGTCTTCGACGAGGAGGATGGTGCGCAGGTCGCGGTTGTTCATGTGTCACCCATTCTGGACCCCGGAACATCCGAGGCCGGCAAGGAAAAGTGGAAGGTAGCGCCGTTATCGGGCTCGCCCTCGGCCCAGGTACGGCCGCCATGGCGCGCAATGATGCGCCGTACGTTGGCAAGGCCTATACCGTTACCGGCAAATTCGGAAGCCCGATGGAGGCGCTGGAACACGCCGAACAGTTTGCCGGCGTACTGCATGTCGAATCCGGCCCCATTGTCGCGCACGGCGAATTCGTAGTCGCCGGCCGGGGTGCGGTCGAGTGTCACCTCGATCTGCGCACGCTCGCGGTTACCGGTGTACTTCACCGCATTGCCCAGCAGGTTCTGCCAGACGGTACGCAGCATGTTTTCGTCGCCGATGACGATCGGCAGCGGCGTGACCTTCCAGTCGATGCGGCGGTCGCGCGCCTCGGTCTCGACCAGCGCGCGTGCTTCTTCGACCAGCGACTGCATATCCACCGGCTGCAGGCGCAACGCGCCGCGCCCCAGGCGCGAGAACACCAGAAGGTCGTCGATCAGCTGGGCCATGCGCCGCGAGGAGCTGCTGATCACGTCGATATAGTGACGCGCGCGCTCGTCAGCCTTGTCGCCGAGCTGGGTCTCCAGCTTGCCGGCGAAGCCGGAGATGTGGCGCAGTGGCGCGCGCAGGTCGTGCGACACCGAATAGCTGAAGGCTTCGAGTTCGCGATTGACGTCCGATATCTGCTCCACCTTGCCCTCGAGCTGGCGATTGAGCTCGCTGACTTTCTGCTCGACCAGCGCGCGCGCGGTGATGTCGCTGACTGTAAGCAATAGCGCAGGCGCGGTGCTTTCGGGCTGCTCGATGCGGCGGGCATTGATCACCACGAAGCGGTCGATGCCGTCGACGGTACGTTGGGTTAGCTCGTAGTCCCAGAGTTCGCGATCGCGCGAGAGCACGTCGGACAGGCGCTGCAACAGGGCGGTGTCCTTCCAGGCACCCTGGCCGATGGCTTCCAGCGGGGAGTTATGGTCTTTCTCGGCGTCATAACCGTAGACCTCGGCGAACGCGGCGTTGACCAGCAGCGTCCGCAGGTTGCCGTCGAGCATGGCGATCGGTTCGCGCACGGCCTGCACGATGAGCTGGGAGCGCTGCACGGCCTGGGCCACGCGCGATTCCGCGGCAAGGCGAATGGCAATCTGCCGTTCGGAAACGAACACCACGATGCCGAGCAGGGCGATCTGCGCCAGCGCGGCGACAAAAAGTACGATGCGATTGTTCGACGCGAGGTCCTGGGCGGCCTGACGACGTATGTCGAGCAGCTTCGACTCTTCGTCGAGGATTTCCCTGACCTGGTCGCGGAAGGGAAACAGGCGGCGGGAATCCTCCATCGTGGCGAACGCGCCCGTGCGGTCGCCTGCCTGCAGCTGCTGAATGGCCTTATCGAACATGCCGATACGGCCGTTGGCGATCGACTCCAGCCCGCCCAGGCGAGTGAGCTGCTGCGCGTTGTCGCGCATCATCTCCCGGAGGTTGGCGACGAGGCCGGGAAGCAGCTTGCGGGGGGCCTCGATGCGGACGGTGAGATCCGGCTTGTCAGGCGCACCCGCCACGCGCGTGTATATCGCCGCCTCGCTGCTGCGCAGGATGGCGTCGAACCGGTACACGGTGGCCTTGATGTCCGCCGTGTGGGTGACCCAGTCGCGGGAGTTCAGGGCATCCTCGGAACTCGAGCGAGTCACCGCATAGGGCAAGGCTACGATGACGAGCACAGCCACGAGCAGGCCTGCGAGCCGCCAACGCCATCCGGTACGGAAGATCATGCTGTCGTCATCCCGAGACGATTCCTGCCCTTGAAGGGCCCTCATTGTAGACGCCGGGCGCCTCGCTTCGGTGATTCGCCATGACACGACCTCGGACACGATAACGGGTGCGCCGTTCCGCCCCGTGCGCCACCCCGGGGGGCAGCGAATACGGATAGGGAAAGGCGCACCCGTCCAGATGGAGTCGTGCTTAATGCCCAAGGACCCGTGAAGGCCCTGTGACGGTCGTTACGGTGCGGAAGGCGTCATCGAGTACGGCAGCGATGCCGGTGTCTGACCCCAATCCTTCGCCGGAGTGGCCTGCATGGTGAAGTGCAGTTCGCCGCCGGCGACGATTTCCTCATGACGAACAAAGGTGCGATCCAGCGGCTGCCCGTTGAGCGTCACCTTGCCGACGTACGGATGCTTTGCATCGAGATGATCGGCCGAGACGATGAAGTGCTTGCCGCCCGGCAGGTTGAGCGTGGCCTTCTCGATGAAGGGGCGGCCGATCACGTACTGGTTGCTACCCGGCGCCACCGGATAAAAGCCCAGCGCGGTAAAGATGTACCAGGCCGACATCTGGCCCAGGTCGTCATTGCCTACGAGGCCCGTGGGGGTGGGTGCGTACTGGGTCTTCATGATCTGGACCAGGCGCTCCTGGGTCTTCCAGGGCTGGCCGGCGTAGTCGTACAGGTAGGCCACCTGGTGGCTCGGCTCGTTGCCATGGGCGTACCAGCCGATCAGGCCGGTGATGTCCTCGACGTGGGCGAAGGATTTCGGGTCGACCTTGGCATCGAACACGGAGTCCAGCTTCGTGACGAAGGCCTCCTTGCCACCGAGCGCCGCGATCAGACCGGCGACGTCCTGGGGCACATACCACGAGTACTGCCACGCGTTGCCTTCGGTGTAGTCGCTGCCGTACGCGGCCGATGAAGGATCGAACGGCTCACGGTAGCCACCATCGCTCTTGCGGGCGCGGAGGAAGCCGGTCTTGGTGTCGAAGCTGTTCTTCCAGTTGCCCGCCCGCTTGGTGAACGTGGCGGCGACATCGTCCTTGCCCATGGCCTTGGCCATCTGCGCCAGCGACCAGTCGTCGAAGGCGTATTCGACGGTCTTGGAGGCCGCTTCCGGCTGGTGGTCGATGGGCACGTAACCGAGCTTCATGTAGTCGTCGAGGCCGCCGTACGGACCGTAGGTCGCACTGGCCACCATGGCCTCGAGCGCCTTGTTCGGGTCGTAGCCGCGAATCCCCTTCATATAGGCATCGGCGATCACCGGCACCGCGTGGTAGCCGACCATGCACCACGTCTCCATGCCCTGATAGGCCCAGATCGGAAGGATCCCGAAGGGACTCGCCTCGCGCGCCGCGATCAGCGAGCTGACGAACTGGGTGCTCATGTCCGGGCGCAACAAGGTGACCAGCGGCTGCTGGGCGCGGTAGACATCCCACAGGGACCACGTGGAATAGAAATCGAAGCCCTTGGCGGTGTGCACCTGGTTGTCCGGCCCACGGTATTCGCCATTGACGTCCATGGACAGGCTGGGCGAGATCATCGCGTGGTAAAGCGAGGTGTAGAAATTCTTGCGCGTGTCCGCCGGCGCTACCAGATCGACGGTGGACAAGGCCTTCTCCCAGCTCTGCCGGGCTTCGGCACGGCGGGCGTCGAAGTCGAAGCCTTCACCGTCCTTGTCGAGGTTGGCGACGGCGTTGTCCTCGCTCACCGAGGAAACGGCCACCTTGACGATGAGCGGCTTCGACAGGTCGCCGAAGTCGAACACGCCCTCGATCGCGCGACCGCTCATCGCGTCGACGTCCTCGGCGCGATTACCCGGACCGCTGAAGCCTTTGTACGGCACACCGGTCTCGCGGTTCTTCAGGCTGCGCGAGGCCATCGGCTGGTTGAAGCGCATGGCGAAATACAGCTGGCGACCCGGCGCCCAGCCGCGCGTGGTACGGCCGCCGGTCACCGTGCCGTCAGCGCGTACGCGCAGGCTCGACCAGAGCACCTTGCCTTCGTAGTCGTAGATGCTCGGACGCAGGTCGAGCAGCAGGTGCGCCGGCTTGCCCTTGGGGAAGGTATAGCGGTGCCAGCCCACGCGCTGGCCGGCGGTGAGCTCGGCGCGGACATCGTAGTCGGCCAGCGTGACGGCGTAGTACCCTGCTTCCGCTTTCTCGCTCTTGTGGTCGAACCGCGAGCGATAGCCGCTACCGGGCTGGTCGGGGGAGCCAGGGTCCAGCTTCACGTCGCCGGCGATGGGCATGACGAGTACGTCGCCCAGGTCGGAATGGCCGCTGCCGGAGAAGTGCGTATGGGAAAAACCGAGAATGCTCGAGTCGCCGTACTGATACCCGGCGGCCCACTTGTACGCGTGCTTGACGTCCGGCATCGCGGTATCCGGCGACAGCTGGATCATGCCGAACGGCACGGTGGCGCCCGGGAAGGTGTGGCCATCCCCACCCGTGCCGATCATCGGATCGACGGCGGCATAAGCGGACGAGCCGCCCTTGTCGCTGGGGGCCGCGGCGGCAAGCGCAGGCAGGGCAAGGCACAGGGCGGCGGCCAGCAGGCCATGGCGCAAACGGATGGTTCTCGACATCGGTGGTTCCCCTCGGGTGGACGCGTTTCGAGTGGTCACGAACATTTGGATCGTGACAAACAGACCGAAAGTAGCAAAGATGCCGCAGCCTCGCATGTTGCAGTGCGTGATGCATCCCTTTCGTCGGCGAGCGATGATCGCCCGGTTTAGATCGTTTGAAGGAGCTGAGATGCCGAGGATCACCCCGCAACGCCGCAAGGTCACGCTCGCCGATATCGCCCTGGGTTGCGATGTCTCGCGGGCGACCGTATCGCTCGTGTTGCGCGGTAGCCCGCTGGTCAACTCGGTGACCCGGGGAAGGGTCGAGGCCGAGCTGAAGCGCCAGGGCTATGTGTACAACCGTGCCGCGGCCAACCTGCGCCGACGTACCTCCTCGAGCATCGGCCTGGTCGTCAACGACCTGGGCAACCCCTTCTTCGCCGAATTCGCCGCCGGGGCCGACGAGGCCCTGGCCAGCGCGGGCTACGTTACCCTGCTGGGCAATACCGGCGAATCGCCGGAGCGACAGCAGGCGGTGCTCAACTCCCTGGTCGAGCACGGCCCGGCGGGCATCATCCTTTCGCCAGCCGAAGGCAGCGAGGGTGAACGCGTCCTGGCGGCCGTCGGCATGCACACGCCCCTGCTTGTATTCAACCGCGAACTGCCCGACGACGAGGGCACCCATCGCTGGGACACGCTCGAGATGGACAACGAGCACGGCGCCCGCCTGGCCACCGAACACCTTATCGCGCTCGGTCACCAGCGCATCGCCTTCTTCGGCGGCCACCGCGAGTCGAGTTCGGTGGAGCAGCGTCGGCGCGGCTACGCCAGCGCCATGAGCGCGGCGGGCCTGAAGGTGGATCCCGCATGGATGATCGAAAGCGCACCGACCCGCCTCGAAGCCGCACGCCAGACCGGCGCGCTGTTCGCGCGCGATCCCGCACCCACGGCGGCGGTTTGCTACAACGACGCCGTCGCGCTGGGCCTTATGCTTGGCCTGACCAAGCGCGGCCGTCGCCCGGGCGAAGATTTCGCCCTGACCGGCTTCGATGATGTCGCCGAGGCCTCGGTATGCGTGCCGCCCCTGACCACCGTTGCGGTCGATCCGCGCGGCCTGGGCCGGCGCAGTGCCGAACTCATCCTGGAAAGACTTCGTAATCCTGAGACGGACACGGCTTCCACTATCGCGCCCGTCCGGCTGGTCGTTCGCGAAAGCAGCTGCCCGCCGTCTTCCCCCTGAAACCACCACTGGAGCGCCCCATGGCTACCGCTTCCACGCCATTGCCCAACTCGTCGAATTCGACGGGCGCCGGCGACACCCGTTACACCTATTTCCCGCTCGCGCTTGGCGTGATGACCACGATCTTCTTCATGTGGGGGTTCCTGACCTGCCTGAATGACATCCTGATCCCGCACCTGAAAGCCGTGTTCGAGCTGAACTACTTCAAGGCGATGCTGATCCAGTTCACCTTCTTCGGCGCGTACTTCATCATGGGCGTCCCGGCCGGTCGGCTGGTTGCCCGTCTCGGCTACAAGAAGGGCATCGTCGCCGGCCTGATCATCGCCGGTATCGGTGCGGCGCTGTTCTGGCCTGCCGCCGGCATGCGCGTCTACATCCTCTTCCTCGGCGCGCTGTTCATCCTGGCCACCGGCATCACGGTGCTGCAGGTCGCGGCGAACCCGTACGTCGCCCTGCTCGGTCCCGAGAGGACCAGCTCCAGCCGCCTCACCCTGGCCCAGGCGCTCAATTCGTTCGGCACCTTCCTGGCCCCGTTCTTCGGTGCGGTCCTGATCCTGTCCAACCAGGTCAAGAGCGCCGACGACATCGCCAAGCTCAGCACCGCCGAGCAGATCAGCTACCGCGCCACCGAAGCCAGTGCCGTGCAGGTGCCATACATCGGCCTGGCCGTGGTACTGGTCGTCATCGCGATCCTGGTTTACCTCTTCAACCTGCCCAAGCTCGAGGAAACCACCGAGCAGGCCGACGAAGGACATCACACGCTGATGGACGCCCTGAAGACGCCGCACGTGTTCTTCGGCGTGCTCGGCATCTTCTTCTACGTCGGTGGCGAAGTGTCGATCGGCAGCTTCATGATCAACTACCTGCAGTTGCCGGAGATCGGCAACATGACCGGTGAAGCCGCCGCGTCGCACGTGGCGTTCTACTGGGGTGGCGCCATGGTCGGCCGGTTCATCGGCTCAGCCCTGCTGGCCAGGTTCTCGCCGCGCATGTTGCTGGCGATCTTTGCCATCATCAACGGCCTGCTCGTCATTACCACCATGTCGACCACCGGTATGGTCGCGGTGTACAGCATCGTGGTCATCGGCCTGTTCAACTCCATCATGTTCCCGACGATCTTCTCGCTGGGTATCGAGGGTATGGGTCCGCTGACCGGCAAGGCGTCAAGCCTGCTCATCATGGCCATCGTGGGTGGCGCGCTTATCCCGATCATCCAGGGCGCCATTGCCGATCACATCGGCCTCCAGCACGCGTTCTTCGTCCCGCTCATCTGCTACGCCTACATCGTGTTCTACGGCCTCAGTGGTTCCAAGGTCCGTTCGGTGCCTGTCGCGCGTTAAGCCCCATGGCGACGGCCGGCCTCGCGCCGGCCGTCGTGTAGTACTTTCTTGCCCCAAGGACAGGCCGCAGCATGTCTTCCATCCTCTGCTTCGGCGAGGCGCTGATCGATTTCCACGCACAGCCCCAGGGCGGCGCCGGTCAGCCTCCCGCTTTCGTTCCCTTTGCCGGCGGCGCGCCGGCCAATGTCGCGGTCGCCGCGGCACGCCTCGGCGCCCACGCCCGCTTTGCCGGCATGCTCGCACGCGACATGTTCGGTGATTTCCTGCTCAAGAGCCTTACCGACCTTGGCGTCGGTACGGACGACATTGCGCGTACCGATGAGGCACGCACCGCCCTGGCGTTCGTCGCCCATGACGACAAGGGCGATCGCAGCTTCAGTTTCTATCGTCCGCCCGCCGCGGACCTGCTGTTCCGTCCCGAGCATTTCCGTAAGGAAGCGTTCGAGGATCTGTCGATCTTCCACGTCTGCTCCAATTCGCTCACCGAAGCGGCGATCGCCGCGACGACGGTCGAAGGCATGCGCCGTGCGCGTGCCGCCGGTGCACTGGTCAGCTTCGACATGAATCTGCGCCCGGCCCTGTGGCCGGCCAGCGAAGCACCGCTGCCACGCMTGTGGGAAGCGCTGTCCGAAGCCGACGTGATCAAGCTCAGCGCGGAAGAGTTCGCCTTCATCCATGCGGGTGCGGGTTCCGACGACGCCGTGCTCGAGCGTCTCTGGCGCGGCAAGGCCGGCCTGTTGCTGGTCACCGACGGTGCCGAACCGATGCGCTGGTTCTCCCGTTCCGCACGTGGCACGGTGCAGGGCTACGCCGTCGAAGCGGTGGACACCACCGCCGCCGGTGATGCTTTCGTGGGTGGCCTGCTCGCCCGACTGGCCGCGGAAAACGTCACGCCCGCGACCTTCGACGCACTGGTTGCCGACACGTCCCGCCTCGACGAGCTGATTCGATTCGCCGCAGCCTGTGGTGCAATCACCGCCACCCGCAAGGGCTCGTTTACTGCCATTCCCGACCAGGCCGAAGTCAGGGCCTTCATGGAGAAGCACGCATGACGAACTACCCCCTCCCCGATTTCCATAACGTGGATGTACTGCGCGACCACGTCGCCAAGACCATGGCTTTCTACAAGCCGAACGAGGTCGACACCGCCGGCGGATTCTTCCAGTACTTCAAGGACGACGGTTCGGTCTACGACCGCAGCCACCGCCACCTCGTGTCGAGCACGCGCTTCGTGTTCAACCACGCCATGGCTCACCTTGAATTCAAGAAGCCGGAAGACAAAGACCTTGCCATGCATGGTCTGAAGTACCTGCGCGAAGTGCACCTGAATCCCGAGACCGGCGGTTACGCCTGGACGATCGCCGACGGCAAGCGCGACGACCAGATGAACCACTGCTACGGTCTGGCGTTCATGTTGCTGGCTTATTCGTGCGGCGTGAAAGTAGGCTTCGATGAAGCAAAGGCCTGGCAGGGCGAGATCTGGGACCTGCTCGAGAAGCGTTACTGGGAGCCGACCTACGGCCTGTACCGCGACGAGGCTGACAAGGACTGGAACTTCACCGGTTACCGCGGCCAGAACGCGAACATGCACATGACCGAGGCGATGATCGCCGCGTGGGAAGCCACGAAGGACGATCGCTACCTCGACCGCGCGCTGTTGCTCGCCGAGAACATGACCCAGCGTCAGGCCGGCCTGACCCCGCAGAAGCTGGTGTGGGAGCACTACCACCAGGACTGGACGATCGACTGGGAATACAACCTCGACAATCCCAAGCACCTGTTCCGTCCGTGGGGTTTCCAGCCCGGTCACCAGACCGAATGGGCGAAGCTGCTGATGATGCTCGAGCGCTACACCAAGGGCACGCCGAAGCATAAGGACTGGCTGGTATCGACCGCGAAGCACCTGTTCGACGAGGCGCTCGACAAGGCTTGGGACAAGGAATACGGCGGCATCGCCTACGGCTTCTCTCCCGAAGGCGACGTGTGCGACGACGACAAGTACTTCTGGGTGCAGGCCGAATCGCTCGGTGCCGCGCAGTTGCTGTTCGAGACTACGGGTGAAGCGAAGTACGACGAAGCGTACGAAAAGATCTGGGCCTACAGCTGGGAACATTTCGTCGACCACACGTACGGTGCGTGGTATCGCATCCTCAATCGCAAGAACGAGAAGTACGACGACGAGAAGAGCCCCGCCGGCAAGACCGACTATCACACGATGGGCGCTTGCTATGAAGTGATGGCCTCGCTCCGCCGTATGCCGTCGAAATAACGAAGCAAGACATCGGTGCGGGCTGTTGGCTGCCGCACCGATGTTTCGTCCTTACGGCAACGCCTGCTTCAACGAAGCGATCCCGTCCCAGGGATCCGCTTCCAACGCCTTCGCCCGCTTCAGTGCCTTGGCGAGGTCGAACGCCCCGCCCGTCTTCAGCCGGGCGATTTCGTCCCAGCGCACTGGCATCGCCACCGGCGCACCGGCGCGAGCGCGCAGCGACCATCCCGTGACACTTGTCGCCCCGCGCGTATTGCGCAGCCAGTCGATGAAGATAAGACCCTCACGTTTTGCCTTGCTCGCTTCGGCGATGTAACGCTGCGGACTGTCGGCGACCATCGCATCGGCGATGCCTTCGCAGAAGGCCTTTACCTTCTCCCAGGCCGGGCCTCGCCGAAAGGGCGCCACGACATGCAGGCCCTTGCCACCCGACGTGCGAACGAAGCTTTCGAGTCCTTCGCCCAGGAGTCGCTCACGGATCGCGCGCGCGCAGGCCACGATGGTCTTCCAGTCGACGCCTTGCGAGGGATCGATGTCGAAGATAAGCCGGTCGGGCTGGTCGGGGTTGTCGACGCGGGCGCCCCAGGGATGGAACTCGAGGGTGTTCATCTGGACCAGTTCGAGCACCCCTTCCACATCGTCGACATAGAGATATTCCGCGTCGCCGCCATCCTTTTCCTTCAGCGCGACGCCCTTGACGTGCTTGCCCAGCGCGTCGGCATGGTGTTTCTGGAAGAAACAGGCGCCGCTGGTGCCCCGCGGACAACGCACGACCGATAGCGGCCGGCCACGAAGCTCCGGCAGCATGTGCGCAGCCACCGCTTCGTAATAGGTCGCCACTTCGCCCTTGGTCGGACCACCCTCGCCGAACACTTCCCGGTCGGGATGGGTGATGGCGACACCGTCGACAATCAGCGGGTCCATCGCGTCAGCCCGCCTTGCGGCGCGTGGCCGGCGCCTTGCGCGACGCCGTCTTCGCGGGAGTGCCTTTCTTGCTTGCCGCGCTCTTGGCCGGCGCCTTCTTGGCTGCCGCTTTCTTGACCGTCGCCTTTTTTGCTGGCGCTGACTTCGCGGCCTTCTTCGTCGCTTCTATCGTTTTTTTCGCCGGGGTGCGCGTCTTCGCGCCAAGGCTCTTCTTCAACAGCGCCATGAAGTCCACGACGTTGGTCGTCGCGTTCTCCGGCGTGCGATCGTCTTCTTCAATGGTGGCGGTCACGCCCTTGCTCTTCAGTCGCTTCTCGATGACCGCGCGCAGCTTTTCGCGGAAATCGTCGCGATAGTCGCCAGGTTTCCAGTCGCTCGACATCGACGCGATAAGGTCTTTCGCCATGTCGATCTCACGCGGGGAGATGCGATAGTCAGCCGTGGACTTGCCCGGCAGCTCGAAGTCGTCCGCGTCGACGATCTCCGATTCGTAGCGCAGGATGTTGAGGACCAGGGCATCACCCTGCGGAAGTACGGCGGCCAGGTACTCCTTGGTGCGGATGACCACGCGGGCGATGCCGACCTTGCCGGTCTTCTTCAAGGTTTCGCGCAGCAGCACGTAACCTTTTTCGGCCTTCTTCGCCGGAAGCAGGATGTACGGCTTCTCGAAGTAGGCGGGAGCAATCTGGCCCGCATCGACGAAGGTATCGATCTCCACGGTCTCGTGAACATCGCTGGCGGCGTTCTTGATGTCTTCCTCTTCGAGGACGACATAACTGCCCTTCTGGTACTCGAAGGCCTTGACGATGTCCTTCCAGGGCACTTCTTCGCCGGTATCGGCGTTGACCCGTTCGTAGCGCACGGGCGTGTTGCTGCGCTGGTCGAGCATGCGGAAATGGATGTCGCTTCGGCGCTCGCCGGACATCAGGCGGATCGGCACGTTGAGCAAGCCGAACGACAGGGTACCGGTCCAGATGGGACGGGCCATGGGGCGATCCTCGAACCTCGGGGAGGTCGAGGATCGCGCCGGCGGCGTGCAGGCGACGCCAAGGCGGCGCCCGCGTTCCGCCATGGACAGGGCCGGTGACGGCCACCCACGCTTCGCCGGGGCACGGTAGGATGCGCACGCCGCGGCGAGGGATCGCGAGCCGCCTTGGGGGATCAGGGTCATGCGCAAACTACTCCGCGTCATAGGTGCTGCCATGCTCTTCGCCAGCGGCGGGGCCGGATTGGTTGCGGGCGCGCCTGTGCACGCCGGCGCCGTCGACACGGGGCGCCGCATCGATGCGGACACGCCGCTCGATCCCGCGGCGCTATCTGTCGCTGAGGTCGACGCGATCGTCGCTGAAGCCACCGAGGCTCGGAAGGCGTCGGATGCCACGCCTCCCGCTGATCCACGCTGGGGTCCCTCGATCCGCCTCCCGGCACACTGGAAGACCCTGACCCGGGAAAAGCTGACGGCGCTCCTGACCATGCCGGGCTTTTCGGCCATCCCGCAAGGCCCACGCTCGATGCTCGTCGACCAAGCCGCGACCTGGGGTCTGCTTACCTTCACCCGCGCTTCGGACAGCGCGCGCCTGTGGGCCCGACTTTGGCCATCTCCCACACAGATGACGTACGACCCCGATCCGACATGGGGCCCGGAAGCCGTCGCCACGCAAGCCATCATCCAATGCTTTCCCCGCCTGGCGTGGACAGCGAAGGACACGCCAATCGTTGATGTGCTTCGCAATAGCACCGGCTGGCAGTGGGGCAACGTCAGTGGCCCGGACGGGTTTCGTGCATGCATCGCCGAGAGAGGCCAGATGTGGCGCACGCCCCAACGGGTGCTGAGTGACGCCTCCCGCCTCCTGGTCCGGCGCATAGGTGACCAGTTGTCGATGGATGGATGCAACGGACAGAGGGCGGACGATTGCCTGGTGCTTTACCAGGCATTCCAGTCCCTGGCACCCCGCAGCGAACGGCGTGTCGCCTTGCTCCAACGCATGGCGCCGTCATTTTCCCCTGGCCAGCCGATCGCGCTTCCGCCACCCGGAACGGCGCTCGACGATGCCGGCTTTGCCAACCGTGCCCACGAGGCCATCGAACGCCAGGCGTTTCTCACCCTGAAGCTACCCGTTGTACTGAGCCTCCCCACAGCGTGGCCGGCCGGCGAACGAAAGCGCACGCTCATCGAAGCCATGGATACGACCTACGCGCTCGATCGCCTGAGGGCCATGCGCCCTCAGGAAATCCGCGACGAGGCGTGGATCGATCCGTGGCAGCCGTTGTTGGGGCCTCATACCCCATTGGACGAACAGGAATGGCGCGAGCTGGGTAGCACCGCGGGCCGAACTTATGACTGTGCCTTCAAGGCCACGTCATTGAGGCGTCAGCCAGCGACGTACTTGCCAAAGGCGTTCTGGCGGGCGTTTTCGCTGGGCACCCTGTCGCGAGGGTTGGGCAGCTGCGAGCATCTCAGCGAGGCGGGCCTCGACGACCTGATCGCTGCGAAGGGGGCGGAGAGAGCTCGGCTCATGGCGATCTTCAAGCCATTCGCCAGCCGTTTCGAGGTCGGCGGCGCCGAGCGTACGGAAGCCGTATACGCCGCCGGGGACGCTTGCCGGAAGTACCCGGGTCAAAGCGTGTTCGGGCTGTGCCCCGCTGCGGCGAAGGACGATGCCGATGCCGAGGCGAAGCGGGAAGAAGACGTTGTCACGGCCTGCGTCGAGTTGAGGGAGGCGACCGCCCGGAAGCTTGGCATCGCTGGCTATGGCGCCGAGGGAGGTGCGAAAGGCGACTGCGCCTCGCTGCCCGGCGACGACGCAAAGACGATCGTCGTCCTGGCGCACGCGCCCTCAGTGCCGACAAGCAACGACCACGCACTGATCCTCGACCTCGCCATTCTGGACGTCGAATCAGGCGACGTACTGGCTCAAATCCGCGACGACGACGCCGTTCCCAGCGACGAGCCGGCGGTCGATACGATCACGCTGGATACGGGGCGATACCTGTTGGCGCCTGGCAAACGCGCCTTCGGTGTACGTCTGCACAAGGTCTATTACCGCATCGAAGGACCGGACGAGGATATCGCCCTGTACCTTCATTCGGATGGCCAGTTACGCAGGGTGCTGCGACCGACGACGCTCGCCACCAGTGTGCGGCCGGAAGATCCCGAATGCCCGTCCCGTTCGACGGATACGGACACAAAGCTGATCATCGACCAGGGTAAGAGCCATGGCATGGCGAACATCGTCCTGCGAACGAAGACGACGTTCGAGTTCGCCGGCAAGGAAAACGCGGGCCCGGCTTGCACGGCGCCCGCACCTTCGGTGAAGGAGCGGACGCTGCGTTTCGACGGGCGGGAGTATCAGGAGCCGAAAGCCCCCTGATTTACTTCCCGCCTTCCACTACCGGCAGTTCGATAGCGCTGGCGGTTCCCGGTGCGTGCCAGACCTGCTGCGTCGCCTTCTGGTAGTCGGAAGGCTTGGCAAAGAAGATGTTCGGCACGTAGGTCTGCGGGTTGCGGTCGTAGAGCGGGAACCATGACGACTGCACCTGCACCATCACCCGGTGACCCGGCAGGAAGGTGTGGTCCACGGTCGGCAAGCCGAAGGTGTATTCCAGCGGGGTGTTCGGCGTGATCGCCTTCGGGTCCGAGAAGCTCTCGCGATAGCGGCCGCGGAAGATGTCCATCGAGAGAGATAGCTCATAGCCGCCCATGGCCGGCGAGGTGGTATTCGCCTGCGGATAGACGTCGATCAGCTTGACGACCCAGTCACTGTCGGTACCGCTGGTCGAGGCGTAGAGGTTCACCTGCGGCGCGCCAGCCACACGCAGCGGTACCGTGAGCGGCTCGGTCACGTAGGTGAGGACGTCCGGACGGCCATCCACGAAGCGCTGGTCCTGCACCAGCCACGTGGTCCAGGACGTGCGATCGGTGAAGCGCACGGGGCGAGGCACGTACGGCACCGGCTTGGCGGGGTCGGAGACATACTCGTCGTACTTCGCTGCCGACGCATCCGGCGCGGTGAACGACAGCCCACCGTTGGCGACCAGGTAGAGGGGCTTGGTTCCCTTGGCCTGGGGCCACGCCTTGAAGC
>NZ_JBFUIT010000041.1:0-20541 GCF_056401735.1 Luteibacter sp. P4_D7_3 | reverse complement strand
GGATGAGCCGACCGATGGCCTGGACCCGAACCAGAAGCACTCGGTGCGCATGCTCATCGACGCGATGGCTCGCGAACGCACGATCCTGATTTCCACGCATCTGCTCGAGGAAGTGCACGCGCTATGCAACCGCGTGGCGATTATCGCTAACGGCAAGCTGCTTGCCGACGCGACGCCTGCGGAGCTCGAAGCGCGCTCGCGTTACCACGGCGCCGTGTCGTTCAGTGCAGCGGGTAGTGGCGTGTCCCGCGAGATGCTGGCGCGTATTCCCAGCGTCGCGTCGGTGGAAGTCGATCCGCTCGACGGTCGCGTCACCGTCTTCCCGCGCCCTGGACAGCCGATCCTCGAGGAGGTGCAGGCCTTGTTACGCACGCAGAACCTCGAAGTCTCCGAGATCCAGCTGGAGCAGGGACGTCTCGACGAGGTGTTCCGGCAGATCACCACGCAGCCGCGCGGAGCGCAGTCATGAGCGGCGTGACGGCGATCATGCGCCGTGAGCTGTGGAGCTACTTCGTCACGCCCGTGGCCTACGTATTCATGGTGATTTTCCTGGTCATGGCCGGGGTGCTCACGTTCTACACGGGGGATTTCTACGATCGTGGACTCGCCGACCTCCAGCCCTTTTTCGACATGCATCCCTGGCTCTACCTGGTACTCGTACCTGCGGTAACCATGTCCACGTGGGCCGAGGAGCGCGCTTCGGGCACGCTGGAACTCCTGTTCTCCCTGCCGGTGTCGATCTCGCAGGCCGTGCTCGGCAAGTTCCTCGCCGCCTGGGCTTTCATCGGTATCTGCCTGGTCCTGACCTTCCCGATCTGGATCACGGTGAATTATCTCGGCGACCCCGACAACGGTGTGATCCTCGCCGGTTATGTCGGCAGCTGGCTGATGGCCGGCGCCTTCATCGCCATCGGTACGTGCATGTCGACGGCGACGCGCAGCCAGATCATCGCCTTCATCCTCACCGCGGCGGTGTGTTTCCTGCTGTTGCTCTGCGGCCAGCCGCAGGTACTCGATTTCTTCCAGGACGCGGTGCCCCCGAGGGTGATCGGTGCGCTAGGCCAGCTGAGCATTGCCCGGCATGCCAATGCCATTGCGCGCGGCGTGCTCGATCTCCGTGACCTGGTGTACTTCTTCGCCACCATCGTGGCCTGGCTTGCCGCCAGCGTCGTGGTCCTCGACCTGAAGAGGACGCGATGAGCACGTCGCGCCACTTGCATCTGTCCCGACCGTTCCTGCTGCGGCTGTCGTTGCTCGGCATCGCGGCCCTGTTCCTGGTCACGATCGCCATCAGTTCGCTATCGCTGCGCACGGCGCGTGTCGACCTCACGTCCGATCGCATCTACACGCTGACTCCCGGCACCCTCGACATCGTCGACGGCCTGAGCAAGCCGCTCACGCTTACGCTGTACTTCTCCGATCACGCCACGCGCGACCTGGCGCAACTGCGTAGCTACGAACAGCGCGTGCACGAAATGCTGCGCGAGATCGCCGTGCGGGCGCACGGCCGGATCCGCCTTCGCGTGATCGACCCGGTGCCCTACTCGGATGACGAGGATGCCGCCGAAAGCTATGGCCTCACACCCGCCACGGGCGGCAGCAACGGCGAGCGCGTGTTCTTCGGCCTGGTCGGCAGCAGTGGCCCCGGCGATACCGCGCCGCAGGCTATTCCTTTCTTCGATCCGGCGCGCGAAGCGTTCGTCGAGTACGACATCGCCAAGCTGCTCTACGAACTGGGCATGCCGAAGAAGCCACGACTCGGTGTGATGAGCTCCCTGCCGGTGGAAGGAAACCTGGTGATCGGCGAGTCACCCTGGACGCTGATGCATCAGCTCGACCAGCTGGCCGACGTGACCTCGATAGATCCGGACAGCGTTACCCGCATCGATCCGTCGATCAGCGTGCTGCTCCTCATTCACCCCAAGCACCTGTCTGACAACGCGCAGTATGCCCTCGACCAGTTCGTGCTGCGTGGAGGTCATCTGGTCGTTTTCGTCGATCCCGATGCGGAGATGGACACGGCACCGCTGATCGACTCCCACGGAACGGTGGACGATCACGACTCGAATCTGCCGCGCCTGTTCCAGGCCTGGGGCGTGGTCTTCGATCCGACGCGGGTGGTGCTGGACCGGTCGCAGTCGCTGACCATCGAACTCAATGGCAACAGCATTGGCCACCCGGCCATGCTCGGCCTCGGTGCGCAGGACCTCAACCACGACGATGTGGTGACGGCCAGCCTGCAGCGGATCAATTTCTCGACGGCCGGTTTCTTCGAACTGGCACCGGACACGAAGGCCCGCCTGATCCCGCTGGTGCAGACCTCGGACGAAGCAGCGATCGTGCCGGCCCAGCGCGTGCGCGATTCGGCCAGCGATCCGACCAGCCTGCTCGAGAACTATGAGCCGACCCACGAGCGCTACCTGCTCGCCGCGCGCTTGCGCGATACCTTCCACACGGCGTTCCCGGAGCGTCGTGAGAAGGGCCATCTTGCCGTCGCCGGTGGCCCCGGCGAAGTGGTGCTGGTCGCCGACACGGACCTGCTGTCGGACCGCCTCTGGATCGACGTGCAGCCTTTGCTCGGCCAGCAGCAACTGACGCCATTCGCCAACAACGGCGACTTCGTGGCCAACCTGGTCGATAACCTGGGCGGCTCGACAGCCCTGCTTTCGATCCGCGGTCGGGTGAATTCGCAGCGGCCCTTTACCCGCGTGAAGGCGCTCCAGGCGGCGGCGGATCGCAAGTTCCTGGTCAAGAAGCGCGAGCTCGAGAACGAGCTCTACGAAACCCAGCGCCGGCTCGCCGAATTGCAGCCGGCGAAGGGCGCGACCGGCCCGGCGACCGCCACGGCGGAGCAACGCAGGGAGGTGGAGCAGTACCTGCAACGCAAGCTCGCGATCGGCAAGGAACTGCGCGAGGTACAGCACCAGCTCAACGCCGAGATCGACGCACTGGGCCTGCGCCTGAAGTTCATCGATATCGTGCTGGTGCCGGGCCTGGTCGCGCTGCTCGGTCTGATCTACGGGTGGCGGCGCACGCGTCGCGCCCGTCGGGTCGTCTGAGCGCATGGGCGCCGGCGTCATGAAGTGGATCGTCCCCTGGGAATTCTCCTGGGTGTTCCTGATCGTTTTCCTTGCCGTGGCCGTGGCGTACGTCGCCGGTACCAGGCGTCTGCACGTGGCCCCGTTGCGCCAGGCGGCGTTCTGGGTCGGCATGGCGATGGTCTACGTGGCGCTGCACACCTACTTCGATTACTACGCCGAGCATGAGTTCTTCATGCACCGCATCCAGCAGGTGCTCCTGCATCATCTCGCGCCGTTGTTGATCATCGCGGCGTATCCCGGAACGGTGCTACGTGCCGGGCTGCCTTTGCCGCTGCGTGTTCGCCTGCGCCGTGCCGGGCAATCGTCGATATGGCGTGTGGCCGCCGGGTGCCTGTTCCATCCGGCCTTTGTCACCCTGTTCTTCGTCGCGCTGATCCTGGTCTGGCTCATTCCCGACATGCAGACCATGGCGATGCTCGACTGGCGTATCTACCGCGCGATGAACTGGTCGATGGTGCTTTCAGGGCTGGCCTACTGGTGGATCGTGCTGGACCATCGGCCGAAGCCACCAGGCCGGATGTCACCGGGGATCCGGGTGCTGTCACCGGCGATCACCATGACGCCGCAGATCGTCGCCGGCGCGATCGTCACCTTTTCGAAGACCGACCTCTATCCGATCTTCGAAATCTGCGGACGCGCCTTCACCCTCAACGTCCTCACCGGCCAGTTGATCGGCGGCGTGATCATGTGGGTGCCCGCGGCGATGATCGAGTCGGCGGGCGGCTTGCTCGCCTTGCGGCAATGGTTGCGGTTGTCGCGAAGCGGGCGCCTGCCTCGCAGGGCGCCCGTGCGTCGCGCCCCCGTGCGTCAGTAGACCTTCGGCACCTTCTCCGCCTTGGCGGTGACCTTGTCCTTCTTGAGCTTGCCCTTCAGCGGCGGAAGGTCGAATTCCTTGTCCGGCGTGAGTTTGTCGGGCACCTGATCGAGCAGGTGGCGGATCAGGTTCAGGCGGCCTTCTTTCTGGTCGTTGAAGTCGGCGACGAACCACGGTGCATCGGCAGTGTGCGTGTGCTGGATCATCGCGTCGCGCAGGTCGCCCATTTCGGCGTACTTCTCGCGGGCCTTGAGGTCCACGGGCGAGAGTTTCCAGCGTTTGAGGGGATCGGCCGCACGCTCGGCGAAGCGCTCTTCCTGCGGTTCCTGATCGACCGAGAGCCAGTACTTCAACAGGATGATGCCGTCGTCGGTGAGCAGTTTCTCGAAGGCGGGGCAGGCCTTCATGAAGGCGTCGTACTGTTCTTCCGTGCAGAAACCCATGGCCGGTTCGACCACGGCACGGTTGTACCAGCTGCGATCGAAAATCGTCAGCTCACCGGCGGCGGGCAGCTGCGTGACATAGCGCTGGAAATACCACTGGCTTTCTTCGGTGTGCGATGGCTTGCCCAGGGCGACGACGCGCGCGGCCCGGGTGTCCAGCTTGTCCGTGATCGCCTTGATAGTGCCGCCCTTGCCCGCGGCATCGCGCCCTTCGAGGATCACCAGCATGCGTTTGCCGGTCGCGCGCAGCCAGCGCGTCAGGCCGACCAGTTCGATCTGCAGGGCCTCGAGGTCGTGCTCGTAGGCTTTCTTTTTCTTCTTGCCCATCGGTTCGCGTCCGTTTTACGGGGAGGTGACCGGCATTGTGAGGCAGCAAATGTAAGTTTTGCGCGAGCGATGCTCGTCAGTCCGCGCCGATCAATGTCTGCAGTTCGTCGACCTGGTGCTCGCGGGTGAGCGTATCGATCAACTCGTCCAGATCGCCCTGCATGGTCTCGAGGAGACGGTAGAGGGTCAGGTTGATGCGGTGATCGGTGATCCGCCCCTGCGGGTAGCTGTAGGTGCGGATGCGCTGGCTGCGGTCGCCCGAGCCGACCTGCAGGCGCCGCGACTCGGCCTGGGCGGCACTCAGCTTGCTGCGTTCGGCGTCGAGGAGCCGGGCTTTCAGCAGGCTCATCGCGCGGGCGCGGTTCTTGTGCTGGCTGCGCTCGTCCTGGCATTCGACCACGGTGCCGGTGGGCAGGTGGGTGATGCGGATGGCCGAGTCGGTCTTGTTCACGTGCTGGCCGCCGGCACCGGATGCGCGGAAGGTGTCGACCTTCAGGTCGCCGTCGCGGATGTCGATGTCGTTGACCTCGTCCTGCTCGGGCAGGATCGCTACCGTTGCCGCCGAGGTATGGATGCGACCCTGGGACTCGGTTTCCGGCACGCGCTGCACGCGATGCGTGCCCGATTCGAACTTCAGCTTCGAGTACGCGCCGCGGCCTTCGACGCGCGCGACGACTTCCTTGTACCCGCCATGCTCACCTTCATTGGCGTGCAGGATCTCCACGTGCCAGCGCTGCCGTTCCGCATAGCGGACGTACATGCGGAACAGGTCGCCGGCGAAGATAGCGGCTTCGTCGCCACCGGTGCCGGCGCGAACCTCGAGGAAGAGGTTGCCGTCGTCGCGCGGGTCCTTGGGCAGCAAGAGCAACTGCAGGTCGGCGTCGAGCACGCGAAGATGGGCTTCGATCCGCGCGATGTCATCGGCCGCCATCTCACGCATTTCCGCGTCGTCGAGCATGACCCGGGACTCGGCCAGCTCGCGCTCGGCCGTGTCATGGTCTTTCAGCGAGAGGGTCACCGCTTCCAGCTGCGCATATTCGCGCGAGAGGTCGCGGAAACGCTGGCCGTCGGCGAGCACGTCCGGCTGCGCGAGCAGCAGGCCGATTTCTTCGTATCGCTCGGCCAGGGCTTCGAGTTTGCGGCGGATCGAGGGGGTCATTCGGGGCACGGGGTGTGGCAGGAGCCGCACATCATGCGGAAATGTCGTCGTCCGGGTCCAGTCCGTACAGCCGGCCGGCCGCATGGAGGAGGTCGAGATCGCCGGAAAGCGCAGCGTCCCGCAGGCGAGCGCTAGGGGCGTGAAGCAGTTTGTTGGTCAGGGTGTTGGCGAGGAAGGCGAGGGCCTCGTCCGGTGAGCGGCCCCTGGCGACCATGGCCTGGGCCTTGGCCAGGACCTCGTCGCGCTGGGCTTCGGCGGCGACGCGCATGTCCACGGCGGGATTGCGCAGGCTCAGGGCCCGGCGCCAGGACATGTAGCGATCGACCTGGAGGTCGATGATGGCATCGGCTTCGCGGGCGGCAAGCTCACGCGAGCGGCGGTTCTCGTCGATGACCTGCTTGAGATCGTCGATACCGTAGAGATACACGTCGTCGAGATGGGCCACTTCCGGCTCGATATCGCGCGGGACCGCGATATCCACCATGAACATGGGACGGCGACGGCGGGCGGCGATGGCGTCGGCCACCATCTGCTTCGTCACCACGGGCAGGCGCGAGGCGGTCGAGGTGATGACGATGTCGGCCTCGGCGAGGTGCCGGGGCAGGTCGGCCAGCGCGATGGCGTAGCCACTGTAGCGGCCGGCCAGTTCCTGGGCGTTCTCCAGCGTGCGGTTGGCCACGATCAGACGGCGCACCTTCTTGTCGGACAGGTGCCGCGCTGCCAGTTCGATCGTCTCGCCGGCACCGATCAGCAGCACGCAGGCCTGGCGCAGGTCGGTGAATACCTGTTCGGCCAGTCGCACGGCGGTGTACGCCACGGAAACGGTGTGCGCGCCGATGCGGGTATCGGTGCGGACGCGCTTGGCCACGGCGAAGGTATGTTGCAGCAGGCGTTCCATCGGCGCGCGCAGGCTCTGTGCCGTGCGGGCCTGCTGGTAGGCGTCCTTCACCTGGCCGAGGATCTGCGGCTCGCCCAGCACCATGGAGTCCAGCCCCGTGGCGACGCGGAACATGTGGCGTACCGCTTCCTGTTCGTCGTGCCGGTAAAGGAACTCGTCCAGGCGTTGTGGGGTCAATCGGTGCTGACGTGAGAGCCACTGGCGCGGCACGGCCTCGAAGCCTTCGGTCACGCTGCAGTACAGCTCAGTGCGGTTGCAGGTGGAGAGGATCATGGCCTCTTCGACACCCGGTTGACGGACAAGGTCGTCCAGCGCCTGCGGAGCCACCGCGGCATCGAATGCCACCTGTTCACGCAGGCTGACCGGCGCGGTGAGGTGATTGAGCCCGAGGGCGATGAGTGGCATGACGGGCGTGAGTCGGCTTCGGTGGCGTCGGCTAAGCTAAGGGCGCATTGTGCGCTAACAAGGCGTGTGGCTCTTGCAGCGCCCTATCGATTATGACGGAGACTAGTGTGCTGAGCGGTCGGTTCAAGTTCAAGCAACTGCGGCATTGTGTGGTCCTGGCCAGCCTCATGGCCGCCGCGACCGGATGTGCCGTGGCGCCCCACGAGGCGCCCCGAGCGACCCGAACCGGCGTCCAGCCCCTCGATCGGCTCCAGGTGGCCATTCTGCCACCCGAGCGCGATGTCCAGGCCCAGCTCATGGCAGGTGACTTTGCGCTGGCCGCCAACGATCTCAAGGCCGCCGCCGACGCGTACGGCAAGGCGGCGCAGCTCAGTGACGACCCCCGCGTTGCCGGGCGGGCGACCGAGCTGGCCCTGGCGGTGCACGACCAGGCCGCGGCCACCAGGGCGCTGGACCGCTGGGCGGCACTCCACGCCAAGCCGCTCGATCTGGCCGAGGGCAKGGCGAGGGTGGCCCTCGATCGCGGGGATACGGCAGAGGCCGAGCGCCAGCTCGACGCCATGATCGCCACCGGTGATGCGGACGCCTGGCGCGACATCGGCCGGACCCTGATGAGCGCGCGCGACGCCGCCCAGGCGGGCGTGCTGCTCGAGAAGATCGCCACACCGCAGCGACTGCCGAACGATTCGAGTGCCTGGCTGGCGATGAGCGAGCTGGGCGAGAACCTGGGCCGCCACGATTACGCGAAGGCTATCGGGGATGGCGCCATGGCGCGTTTCCATGACGGCACCACCTACGCCTGGGCCGCGCAGCAGAAGTTTCGTGCCGGCGACAAGGAAGGTGCGAAGAAGCTGTTCGCCAAGGCCGTCGCCAAGGATCCGAAGAACACCCGCCTGCGCCTGGCCTACGCCAGTGTTCTGGCTCAGGGCGGTGACGAGAAGGCAGCCGCGAAGCTGCTCGCAGCGGGCCCCCAGGACAGCGATACCTACACGATGCGGATGACGCTCGCTGCCCGTGCGAATGACAAGGCGGCCGTGGCGCGTCTCTACGAAGACATTCGCCACCGGCCTGACGATGTCCAATCCGACAACGCCTTCACCCTGGGCCAGTTGGCCGAGTTACTCGGCAAGGACGAGGACGCGCTGGACTGGTACGCGGCGGTCGGCGACGACGATCCCCACATTTACGACGCGTCGGTTCGCAGCGCCGTCGTCCTTCACACGCAAGGCAAGGACGATGACGCGCATGAGATCGTCGCCGAGCTGCAGACTACCTATGCCGATCGCCCGGAGCAGTTGCTGAAGGCCTTCGCGCTCGACGGCGAGTTGTACATGGACGCCCGTCAGTTCGATGCCGCCGCCGCCTCATACAGCAAGGCGTTGCGCGTCAAGGCTGACGATACCGACATGCTTTACGGTCGCGGTCTCGCCTACGCGGAGGCGGGAAAGATAGATCTTTCGGTCGCCGACTTCCGCAAGGTGCTGGAGCTCAAGCCGGGCGACGTCGAAGCGAGTAACGCGCTCGGCTACACGCTGGCAGACAACGATCGCGATCTCGGCGAGGCGCAAAGCCTCATCGAGGCAGCCCGCAGTGCCCGTCCGGACGACCCGTCCGTCGCCGATTCCTGGGGGTGGCTGCAGTTCCGCCAGGGTCAGCTCGTCCAGGCGGAGAACACCCTGCGCAGCGCGTGGCTCAAGCGCAAGGACGCGGACATCGGCGTGCACCTCGCTGAAGTGTTGTGGGACCGTGGCGAGCACGACGAAGCCCGCAAGGTGCTCAACGAAGTGCGCCGCATCGATCCCAAGAACGCTTCCCTGGAGCGGACCGAACGGAAGCTCAGCCCTTGAGGTTCCTACCGAAAAGCGTCGTCCTGCTGCCGATGCTGTTGCTTGCCGCCTGCGCCACCACGAGGGTTCCGGTGCGTATCCAGGGCGATGCGGCCACGCTCGGCATGCAGGAGCAGCGCGAACGCAGCCTCGCCGATACCGACCACTGGACGCTCGAGGGCAAACTGTCCGTCAGTGACGGCAAGGACAGCAACTCCGGCTCGTTGACCTGGCGGCAGGACGGCGAACGCTACGAATTTACCGTGCGTGGACCGATCACCGGCCGTACGTTCCGGCTCACCGGCGGTCCTGACGGCGCCGAGCTGGCGGGTCTGGATGGCGGCCCGCGCCGCGGCGCCGACGCGGAATCCCTCATGGCGAGCACCGTGGGCTGGCAGATTCCCCTGGCAGAGCTGAAGCGCTGGGCGCTTGGCCTGCGCGCCGATACCGGGCCGGCGGACATCGCCTTCGGCGACGACCGGCTGCCGTCGCGCCTGGTTCAGGATGGCTGGACCGTCGACTACAAACAGTGGGACGTGACGCGTCAACCGGCGATGCCCACGCGGGTGTTTGCGGAAAAGGCGCCTTACAAGGTCAGGCTATCGGTAGAGAACTGGTCGTTCGGGCGATAGCCCGCCGCTATACTCCGCCCCTGTCGAAGCACCCCGGCCCATGATGAATTTTCAGATCTCCCGCGCTCTCGCGGACGATGCCGAGYGCCTCTGTGCCATCGAGCGGGCGGCCGTCGAGCTGTTCCGCGGACACGAGGCGTGGCACAGCTATTCCTCGATGGCGCTGCCCGGCGACGTTGTTCGTGAGTTGATCGTCCGTGGCCTCGTATGGGTCGCCACCGTCGACGAAGAGATCGTGGGCTTCGTGTGCCTCGATACGGACGGCCTGCCCGATACGATCGGCGTGGCGGAGATCGACGTGCTCCCGGCCTTCGGCGGCAAGGGTATTGGTGCGGCGCTTCTCGAGCATGCCTGCCGGTGGGCTCGCGAGGCGGGGTATCGCCGGGTTGACCTCGGGACCCTGGCCGACGTGCCCTGGAATGCGCCGTTCTACGCCAAGCATGGCTTCAGCGTGGTCGACAAGCACGCGCCGGCGCTCGCCCGCGCGCTTGCGCGTGACCGTGAAAATGGCTTCCCCGACCACCTGCGCGTGTTCATGAGCCGCCCGCTGGCGCCGTTGGAGGAGGGCGACTGGACCGTCTGGCCCGCTCCGGCCAAGCTCAACCTCTTTCTTCGCATCGTCGGTCGCCGCGATGACGGGTACCACGAGTTGCAGACCGTCTTCCGCCTGCTGGACTGGGGCGATGAGGTGAGGCTGCGGATTCGCGGCGACGGCGTCATTACGCGGCCCAATCCCATCAGTGGCGTTCCCGAAGACGCGGACCTGACCGTTCGCGCCGCGCGTCTCCTGGCCGCTGAGACGCGGACCGAGCTGGGCGCGGATATCGAGGTCGCCAAGCGCATTCCCATGGGCGGTGGGCTGGGGGGCGGCAGTTCGGATGCGGCCTCCGTCCTTGTCGGCCTGAACCTGCTGTGGCGCACCGGCCTTGATGAAGACGCCCTGGCGGCGCTCGGTGTCAGGCTCGGCGCGGATGTCCCGGTCTTCGTCAGGGGGCGCTCGGCCTGGGCCGAAGGGGTGGGCGAACAACTGACCCCGATGCGTCTGCCGCGCCGCTGGTATGTCGTGGTCGACCCCCGCGAGAACGTGCCCACCGGCGCGCTTTTCAAAGCCACCGAATTGACACGAAATGCCCCGCGGGCGACAATTTCATCCTTTGTTTCTGGGGATTCTGCGGAGAACGCCTTCGAACCGGTGGTTCGCGCGCGTCATCCGCAGGTAGCGGCTGCACTGGACTGGCTGGGTGGCTTCGGCCAGGCGCGCCTGTCCGGCAGTGGTGGTTGCATTTTTCTGGAAACGAGAACCCACGAGGCGGCCCTTGCGGTCGCCTCGCGCTGTCCCAGGGGCTTCAGGGCCCATGTGGCGGCGGGTATCGACCCCTCGCCGCTGCACATCGCGCGGCAACGGATCGAAGCTTCGGGCATCGTGTCGTAAGGACGGGAAAGGCCGCGGGCTGCGGCAGAACGTATTTGTTGGGGCGTCGCCAAGCTGGTTAAGGCACGGGATTTTGATTCCCGCATACGCAGGTTCGAATCCTGCCGCCCCAGCCACCGTTCGCGGTGGCAGAGCCGATCCATCCCTCTCTCACGCCAGGAGTTCCTACGTGGATACGTCCACCCCGATGCTGTTCAGTGGCAATGCGCACCGCCTGCTCGCCGACGATGTCGCCGCCCGTCTCGGTATTCCGCTGGGTAAGGCCCTCGTCGGCCGGTTCAGCGATGGCGAGGCTCAGATCGAGATCGAGGAAAACGTTCGCAAGCAGGAGGTCTTCGTCATTCAGCCGACGGGCGCCCCCAGCGCGGAGAACCTGTTCGACCTGTTGGTGCTGATCGACGCGCTCAAGCGCGCATCGGCCGGCAGCGTGACCGCGGTGATGCCGTATTTCGGCTATGCCCGCCAGGATCGACGCCCGCGCTCGGCGCGCGTGCCGATCACGGCGAAGCTGGCTGCCAAGATGATTGCGACGGCGGGTGCCGACCGCGTTCTGACCATCGACCTGCATGCCGACCAGATCCAGGGCTTTTTCGATATCCCGGTCGACAACGTGTATGCCTCACCGGTGCTCCTGGCCGACATCTGGCGTCACCACAGCATGGATGACCTGATCGTGGTCAGCCCGGACGTCGGTGGTGTGGTGCGCGCCCGCGCCCTGGCCAAGCGCCTCGACGACGCGGACCTGGCGATCATCGACAAGCGCCGTCCGAAGGCGAACGTGGCCACGGTCATGAACATCATCGGCGACGTGGAAGGCAAGACCTGCGTGCTGGTGGACGACATCGTCGACACCGCCGGTACGCTCTGCGCCGCTGCGGCGGCGCTGAAGGAAAAAGGCGCCCGCAAGGTCGTCGCGTACTGCGTCCATCCGGTGCTTTCGGGTGCCGCGATCCAGAACATCGAAGGCTCCCAGCTCGACCAGCTGGTGGTCACCAATACGCTGCCGTTGCGCGACAACGCCCGCGACTGTGCGAAAATCCGCCAGTTGTCGGTAGCGGAACTGCTCGCGGAGACGATCCGCCGCATCGCCTTTGGCGAATCGGTGAGCTCGCTCTACATCGACTGACGTATCGTTTTTCGGGCTCCCCTGGTCGCGGAGGAGCCCTTTACCAGTCGCCGGAAGGCGGCTTTCAACACTGAGGCAACACCATGTCAACGAATCACAAGCTCACGGCTACCAGCCGCAAGGTCGAGGGGAAGGGTGCGAGCCGCCGCCTCCGCCTGTCTGGCTACGTACCGGCTGTCATCTATGGCGGCACCGAAGCACCGCAGGCCGTTCAGGTCCTGCATAACGACGTCCTGCTCGGCTCGCGCTTCGAGTCCTTCTACTCCTCGGTCATCGACCTCACGGTCGACGGCAAGCTGCAGAAGATCCTGATCAAGGACTGGCAGAAGCACCCGTTCAAGCAGCTCATGCTGCACATGGACTTCCAGCGCGTCAACGAGAACGAAGTCCTCAAGGTCGCCGTGCCGGTGCACTTCCTGAACCAGGAAAAGTCGCCCGCCGGCAAGACCGCCGGTCTGGTCATTTCGCATAACCTGACGGAAGTCACCGTCTCGTGCCTGCCGAAGGACCTCCCGGAGTTCATCGAACTCGACCTGGCCAAGCTGTCCGCCGGCGATATCGTCCACCTGTCCGACCTCAAGCTGCCGGCCGGTGTGGAAATCCCGGAACTGGGCCTGGGCAAGGAACACGACGTTGCCGTCGTGACCGTCGCGTCGGTCCAGGAAGAAGTCGATCCGGAACCGGCTGCAGGCGCGGAAGCACCGGCTGCCGAAGACAAGCCGGCCGACAAGAAGTAATTAGGCAAATGTAGGAGCCGATTCACCGGCGATCAGGGCAATGTAGGAGCCGATTCATCGGCGAAAACCAACGGAGCGGCGATGCCGATTCGTCCAATTGCCCAGCCATCGCCGATAAATCGGCTCCTACAAAAGCCTGATGAAACAATGGCAACACTACGTCTCATCGTCGGCCTCGGTAACCCCGGGGCCGAATACGTCAGGACCCGGCATAACGCCGGGTTCTGGTGTGTCGACGCCCTGGCGATGGATCAGGGAGAGCGTTGGACCTTCGACGGCAAGCTGCATGGCGAAACCTGCAAGCTGCGCCTCGGTGGCGAGACCGTCTGGCTGCTCAAGCCCGCGACCTTCATGAACAAGAGTGGCATCGCCGTTGCTTCGGCGCTGCGCTACTACAAGATCGCGCCGGAAGAGTGTCTCGTCGCACACGACGAGCTCGACCTCCCGCCCGGCACCGTCCGCATGAAGTTCGATGGCGGCCACGGCGGCCAGAACGGATTGCGCGACATCGTGGCCCATCTCGGCCACGGCAAGTTTCACCGCCTGCGGATCGGCATCGGCCATCCGGGGCACAAGGACAAGGTCACCCCGTGGGTGCTCGGCCGTCCCAATGCGGCCGACGAGGACGCCATCATGCACGGCATCGGGCGCGCGTTCGACGTGCTGCCGCTGGCGCTGGATGGCAAGTTCGAAGAGGCGATGAAACGCCTGCATACGGTCGCCTGACCGCACCAATCACTTCTACCGGACCTTAATCGCCATGGGCATCAAATGCGGCATCGTCGGCTTGCCTAACGTCGGCAAGTCCACCCTGTTCAACGCGCTGACGAAGGCGGGCATCGCCGCGGCGAATTTCCCGTTCTGCACTATCGAGCCGAACACCGGCATCGTTCCTGTGCCGGACCTTCGCCTGACCCAGCTCGCGGATATCGTGAAGCCGCAGCGTGTCATTCCGACCACCATGGAATTCGTCGACATCGCCGGCCTCGTGGCTGGCGCGTCGAAGGGCGAGGGCCTGGGTAACAAGTTCCTCGCTCACATCCGCGAGACCGACGCCATCGCGCACGTGGTCCGCTGCTTCGTAGACGACAACGTCATCCACGTGGCGAACAAGGTCGACCCGATCTCCGACATCGAAACCATCGACACCGAGCTGGCGCTGGCCGATCTCGAAGCCGTGCTGAAGGCACTGGACCGTGCGACGCGCGCGGCCAAGGCCAACGACAAGGAGGCGACGGCGAAGAAGCCGGTGCTGGAGAAGCTTCGCGTCGCCCTCGACCAGGGCAAGTCGGCGCGCTCGGCCGGTCTCGATGCGGAAGAGAAGGCGCTCGTCCGTGACATGTTCCTGATCACGATGAAGCCGCTGATGTACATCGCCAACGTGGCGGAAGACGGCTTCGAGAACAACCCGCACCTGGACGCYGTGCGCGCACACGCGGCGCTGGAAGGTGCTGAAGTGGTGCCGGTCTGCGCCTCGATCGAGGAAGAGCTCGGCCAGCTCGAAGACGCCGACCGCGACGAGTTCCTGAAGGACCTTGGCTTCGAAGAGCCCGGCCTCAACCGCGTCATTCGCGCCGGCTACCGCTTGCTTGGCCTGCAAACCTACTTCACCGCCGGTGAGAAGGAAGTCCGCGCCTGGCAGGTCCGCGCCGGCTCCACCGCGCCGCAGGCCGCCGCCGTGATCCACACCGATTTCGAGCGTGGCTTCATCCGCGCCGAGACGGTCGCCTTCGACGACTTCATCAAGTTCAAGGGTGAGCAGGGTGCCAAGGAAGCCGGCCGCCTGCGCCTGGAAGGCAAGGAATACCTGGTCAAGGAAGGCGACGTGCTGCACTTCCGCTTTAACGTCTGATTGCTGGCGTTGTTGTTCGACAAAAAAGCCACGGCTCGCGCCGTGGCTTTTTTGTTAGCGGGGATCGATGTCTTCGACAGCGATAAGGACCCAGCGGTAGCCAGGCGGCGCCTCGGGTCGCGGCACTCGGGCATTCCGAGCAGAGGCCTGAAAGAAGCTCGGCGGTGGCGGCGGGGTCGGGTATGGCGGCGGCGGATTTGCATTGTAGAAACGGCCGTAGAAAAGCGTATTGATGTCGGGGGTCTGGCGGTCTGGTTTACTCACTGTCGTTCTCCTTCGGCGTCGCGAACTCGACGAGCGCCACGTCGGCCACATTTATCACCATCGCGTAACTGTGTGAAATGTTCCCCGCGGTGCCGGGAAGTTTGCGAGTGGCGTCCGTCACTAGAAAATGGCCTTTCTCAGCGTTCGAGGGCCAGATGACTGGCCAGCCATAAACCGTGGATTTGTCCCTGAGGTGCAACACGACGAATTGCGAATAATCCGAAAAAATGGTGAACCATTCGCAGGGATGCGATGTTCTCGTGGTGACGTTGTGCTTCCGCAGTGCGCCATGTACCAGATCGTGGTTGGTGATCGTGGCAACGAACAGTCCCAGTCCAAGTGCCGTCAACGCGCCAGCGAACATGTGGCTGTTGGCTGTCCAGTATCCGAACGCATGCCATTCGCCGACGYGCATGGCGAGCAGATTTTCGAGTGCAAACTGAGAAGGTTTTTCGTGCGGAGTCAGCCCGAAGTACACCCAGGTCACGAGGAATCCGGGGGCCAGGTACCGGAGGAGCGCGACGACTTCGGTCGATATCTCGGGCATGTCATCAGTGCCAGGGTGGGCTGGATAACTTGCCCGGGCGGACGTGCTTCGACCATTCACTTCCGCCCTTGGTGGGGTGTAGGTGTGCGCTGAAGGTTATCCGAGGTGGCAAAGTCGATAAGTCTGACTGACGATGGACTGAAGGCGTCCGACGAGGCTTTCAAAAACTCTTCGCTAGTCCCGCGGCCCCGCCGTAACCTTCGCCAGCCACTTCCACCCGACGAGCACGGTCGGCACACCAAGTGACCACCAGAGTCCCGGGCTATCGAGGAACGCGCCGTGCACCAGTGCGCGAGCGGCTGGTCCGTTGCCTATATCGACCGAGGCATGGCAAGCCATGAGGCCCTGCACGATGAGGAGGCCCAGAAGAAAGAGCAGGGTGTAGGGGATGACGCGGATGACATTGCCGATCACTCCGAGGATGTCCGCGACCCAGGTCGATGTGAGGAAATCCCAAAGGTGGCCCAAAATCACGCGTCGCTCCGATCCGCCCTGGGCCGATGATACGAAGACTCCCCGTGGCCGTGCAGGTAGCACAATTCAATCGCTTGCAATTCAATATCCACGACCCTACATTCGAATCATGAGCAAGAACACCCTCCCGCCAGGCATCGAAGCACCGCGTACCCTCGACGGGCAGCTGTGTTTCGCGCTGTATTCGGCCAATCTGGCCATGGGCAAGCTCTACCGGCAGCTGCTTTCCGGTCTGGACCTTACCTACCCGCAGTACCTGGTCATGCTGGTGCTCTGGGAGGGCGACGGCATCACGGTGTCGGAACTGGGCGATCGCCTGTTCCTGGATTCCGCGACGCTCACGCCGTTGCTGAAGCGGCTGCAGGCGGCAGGTCTGGTCCAGCGGACGCGCGGTACCCACGACGAACGTCAGGTCATCGTCACGTTGACCGACGAGGGCAGGGCGCTTCGCGAGAAGGCGGGCCAGGTCCCGGTGGATGTCTTCTGCGCGACCGGGTGCGAGATCGACGAGGTGATTGGCCTCAAGAGCCAGCTGGAAAAGCTGCGCACCGGTCTCATCGACACGAACAACGCCTGACCGGCGTGCCGGTGGTCAGCCGGTGATCTGCCGCTGCATGTGATCCAGGTACTGATCCAGTTCCGCCACGCTGGCGAACACTTCGGCCACCGGTACCGCTTTCACGATCTCGAACACCTTCTTCACCTGCGGCTGCGGATTGAGTAACAGCGTGCGGCCGTCGCGGTCGTGCATCTGCTTGCGTAACTGCGCGAGGCTGCGCAGTCCGGCGCTGCTGATGTATTCCAGGCGGGAGAGGTCGATGACCAGCGTGCCGCCGTTGTCCACCATGGGGGTGATGTCACGCAGGGCACTGTCAAGATCGCCGAAGGTCGCCGCGTCGAGTCGCCCCTCGAGCCAGACGGTGGTGCGGGCAGGGGTCAGGCTTTCGCTGCGAACGATCAGGGTCATAGGGAGGGCTCGTCGGACAGGGAGGGGTCGAACCGGATAACGACACGGTTGCCGTGTGGATCGCGTGCATATTCGAATTCGCTGGCGATGCTGCGCGCCAGGTGGAGGCCCAACCCGCCGACTTCGCGGTGCGCGATGTCGCCGGGCAGCTCGGGCGGTTCGTGCTGGAGTGGATCGAATGCTTCGGCGTCGTCGCGCAACTCCAGACGGACGATGTCGGCGTGGATCTCGAGATGGATATCGATCCGGCCTTCGCGGCCGTCCGGATAGCCGTGGCGAACCGTGTTCACCAGCAGCTCTTCGAGAACGAGGCGCACGTCGGCGCGACAGGCATGGTCGATGTCGGCAAGGTCGAGCGTCAGCTCGGCCCGATCGAGGGCGAGGAACACGTCCTCCAGGCGGTTAGGAATGCACAGCCGCATCGAGGCGGGCTCCCTCGGCGCTGGTGTCGTGCCAGGTCAGGGCGAGCAGGGCGATGTCGTCGTAGGCGGCAGCACCTTCGACATAGGCGTCGACATCGCTCAATACATGCTCGACGAAGGTTTCCGGCGTGGCGCCTTCCTCGATGCGCGACACGCTGTCGAGCAGTGCGTGTGCGCCATAGAGCTTCTGGTCTCCCGCGTGCGCCTCGCTGACGCCGTCGGTATACATGAGCACGGTGTCGCCCCCAAGCAACGTGAGTACGCGTACAGGGTAGCGCGCTTCGCGGTCCAGGCCGAGGGCGGGGCCGGTTTCCACATCGACCAGGATGGCACTCCCGCCTGCATGCAGAACGGGTTGTTCGTGCCCCGCGCTGGCCAGTGCGAGCAGCCCGGTTTCGGTCTCGATCACGCCACATAACAGGGTGACGAACATGCAGGTGTCGTTGCCCTTGCACAGTTCCCGGTTGAGCGAACCGAGGATGTCGCTGGGCGAGCGCGCGTGGGTGGCGATCGTGCGTGCGAGGGTGATCGTGCGCGCCATGAATAGCGCGGCCGGAATGCCCTTGTCCGAGACATCGCCGACCATGACGCAGACGTGCCTCGCGCCGAGCGCGAAGTAGGTATAGAGGTCGCCGCCGACCGCGCTCGCGGGGCGCAGCGCGGCATGCAGTTCGAGCCGGCCGTCGTCGGCAAGCCAATGGGCCTCAGGAATCAGTGCGAGCTGGATCTGCCGCGCGATTTCGAGCTCGCTGGCCATGCGTTCCTGCTCGCGCGCCGTGCGCTTGGCGGTGTCGATATGCCCGGCAAGCTGATGGCGCATCTGATCGAACGCGCGGGTGAGCCGGCCCACTTCGTCGTTACGGCGAACCACGGGCAGGGCGAAGTCGAGGTCGCCGCGCGAGACATTCTCCGCGCGCTCGGCCAGCACGCCCAGCGGGGCCATCAGGCGGCGCGTCACGACCAGGGTGATCAGCGACACGCCGGCGAGAGCAAGCACGCCGAGCAGGATGTCGACCATATAGGTGTGACGCAGGTCGGCGAGGACCTGACGTTCCGGCATATTCAGGCCGAAGATCCAGCGCGTCCCCTTGATCGGCACGAAGTAAATCCAGACGGGCTCGCTTACGCGGCCGCCTTCCTCCGGTGTGATGCGTACCGGGTTGCGATTCGCCGCCACGGCCGCGAGAAGCGGCCGGCTCCCACGGGTTCCGATATAGGACTCCCAGTCGTGTGCCAGGAACTCGCCATTGGCGTCGAGCACGAAGGCGGATGCGTGCTCGGGCTTGGTCAGTTCACCGAGCAGCTTCTGCAGCCAACCCAGGCTGATGGTGGCGTCGGCGACACCGATCACCGGCAGGTTTTTCCCCGGGATGGCCATGGAGTAGCCGACCAGGGTCTCATTGCGCTCGGTGGAACGGAACGGCGGCTGCCAGCAGCCGTTGTCGCAGTTCAGGCCGCGAATAAACCATGGCGAGCTCCAGTAGGGCTCGGGATCGCTGAGGCGGYTGCCCATGATGATGCCGCCATCCGGCTTGCGCCGCGCGACCGGGGCGTCCTCTTCACGTAGCGCCGAATGGTCGCGGGGAATGAAGGCGGCGCTGATGTCGCCGATCTCGGGGTTGGCCTGGAGGATATCGTGGATGATCGCCGGCGCCTGTTCGCGCCGGGTGCTGAGCAGGCCGGCGAGGACCTGGTCGACCTTGGCGACGCCGTCGATTCGCGCCTGGATGCGGTTGGCGGCTGACCCGGCGATGGCTGCAGCCTCGCGTTCGGTCTGCCGGAGCGTCTGCTCACGGGTATGCGTCAGCAGCAGGCCGCCCGTGACGATCAGGACGATCGCCGACCCCAGCAGGACGGCCAGGGCGAGTCGGGAGGCGACGCTGCGAAGGACCATCGGGTGTTCCACGGGTATGTAGGGCCGAATCTATGCCGGCCGGGGCGGCCGGACAAGCCGTCGGGAGGCCATAATGCGACTTTTCAGAGCAAGGTAATTGCATGCCCGGCACGCAACGTGAGGTCGAATTCCGTTTTCTGGCCCAGCCGACCGACGTAAACTTCGGCGGGAAGGTCCATGGAGGCATGGCGATGAAGTGGCTGGACCAGGCCGGCTATGCCTGCGCCGTGGGCTGGAGCGGCGCCTATTGCGTCACCGCCTCGGTCAGTGGCATCCAGTTCCTTGCCCCGATCCTGATCGGCGACCTGGTCACCGTGCGTGCCCGCCTGATCCATACAGGTACCTCGAGCATGCACCTCTCGGTGGATGTGCTGGCCCGCGACCTGCGCAGCGGCGAGCAACGCCTCGCGACCAGCTGCGTGATGGTCTTCGTGGCGCTCGACAAGCCGGACGGCGGCAAGCCGACCCCGGTCCCGCCGTGGAAGCCGGTGGAAGCGAAAGACCTGCGCCTGCAGGAGTACGCCCTCAAGCTCATGGAGATGTCGCGCGCCATGGAGCCGTTGGTTCTTGCGACCCGCGAGGCGTAAAAACGCTTCCCTTCACAAGGGTACCTCGTTACACTTCGCGGCCCACCCGTYGACGGCCCGTATCGACGGGGTGTCCGGGCCTCCGGAAGCCGTCATTGCACGCTGATTCGCCTGCAGAAGTTATTGACAGTTTCCGGGACGCTCGCGACAATAGGCGTTCTATGTTGGAGGAATACCCAAGCGGCCAACGGGGGCAGACTGTAAATCTGCTGGCTTACGCCTTCGGTGGTTCGAATCCACCTTCCTCCACCAGACGAGTTCCGCGCAGTGCGGGAGTAGTTCAATGGTAGAACTTCAGCCTTCCAAGCTGATTGTGCGGGTTCGATTCCCGTCTCCCGCTCCATTGTAACTTCGCGCGCTGCGTAATCGTGCTCATGTAGCTCAGTCGGTAGAGCACTTCCTTGGTAAGGAAGAGGTCGCTGGTTCGATTCCAGTCATGAGCACCATCTTCGTCGTCCGCGGCGGTTCCTTTTTTACTATCTCATTGGCTCCAGCGGAGTTTAGCGCTCATGGCAAAGGGTAAGTTCGAACGTAAGAAGCCGCACGTGAACGTCGGCACCATCGGTCACGTCGATCACGGCAAGACCACGCTGACGGCTGCACTGACGAAGATCGGTGCCGAGCGTTTTGGCGG
>NZ_JBFUIT010000040.1:0-20594 GCF_056401735.1 Luteibacter sp. P4_D7_3 | reverse complement strand
GCTTGAGACGGGAAGCAATCGAGCCTTCCAGCGCCGGCGCCAGCCTGCATGTCCTCGGTGATCTGCTCGGCTCGGTCGCCGCGGTGCTCGCGGCCCTGGCCGTGCGCTGGGCTGGCTGGCTCTGGGCGGATCCCGTGCTGTCGATCCTGGTCTCGCTGCTGATCCTGCGCAGTGCCTGGTCGCTGCTGCGTCGCTCGGGTCATATCCTGCTCGAAGGCACACCCGAAGGCGTGCACCTGTCCGATATCGAAAAGGGCCTGCGCGAGGCGGACGAGAACATCCTCGACATCCACCACGTGCATGTCTGGCAGGTAACGGCCGGCTCGCGGATGGCCACGCTGCATGCCGAGCTGAAGCCCGGCGCCGATCAGTCGCGCTGTCTCACCGCCATCAAGACCATGCTCATCGAGCGCTGGCAGGTGGGTCATGCCACCGTCCAGTTTGACCCCGGCCCGTGTCCGGACGAGCTCGAAGGCTGTGGTAAGGGCGGCCGGGGCGTTCCCTGAACGGGGCTCAGGCTTGCCATTTGCGGCTCCGCTGATACGATGGCGGGCCGTTCCTCATCATTATTCAGAATCAAGGAGTTTCCCATGGGCAAGGGCGATCGCCGCACCCGTCGCGGCAAGATCAACCGTCATAGCTATGGCAACGCTCGTCCGCACGTTGACGTCGTCACCGGTGCAGCCGTTGCAAAGCCGGCTGCTGCCAAGCCGGCCGCCGCTGCCGCCAAGAAGGCGGCCCCGCGCAAGAAGGCTTAATTGCCTTTCCAGCGTGAGATGAAAAGCCCCGCATTGCGGGGCTTTTTGTTGGGCCCGATTCAGAGCTCGAGCCTGTCGYCGAACTCGAAGTGGCCGTCCGCCGGAGCGGCGATCGCGTTCTGGTGGACGATGCCGGGGAAGATGTTGTTTTCGATGCCGGCGTGGTTATCGCTGTTGTACAGATAGGGTACGTGCGACCACACACGGTAACCGAGGGCCTTGATCGACGCGATTTCCGCCGCCGCCTGGTCCATCCCGGACAGGCGTACGTAGAGCAGGGGACGGTGCTCGCGCAGGGTCTCCGTGGCTCCGGCAAGCGCGTCCACGAGCGTGTCGGCGAGGTTGAACTTCATCAGGTGTACCGATTCCAGTTGCAGGCTGTCGATCGTGATCGCGCGAACGGACTCTTTCGCGCCAAACGAGTGCAGCCCCGTGCTGCGACCCAGCCAGGCCGGATGCGTGAAAACATTGTCGAGCTGGTTGAGCGCCACGTTCGCGCACAGCTGTTGGAATCGTATGCGGCGCGGTTCCACGACATGCACCTGTCCAAGGGGACCGACGGCGTGAGCCATCCACAGCGCATGTGCAGCGAAATCGCCGCCGAACTCGAGGATGGTCTGCCCCTCTTCGATGAGCCCGCTGAGCAGGTTGGTCTCGTGCTCGGCCCATTCGCCATAGAGCTGGAGTGAACGCGCGACGACGTTGTCGGTGGCGACTGCCGCGGTAATGCCATAGCGCGTGGTCCAGAACGGGGAAGACGCGCCGTTGGGGGGATGCGGGGAATTCATGGGTGTAGTGCCTTCCTGTTCTAGAGAGTGGCGCGTGCGATCGCCAGCTGGCGCACGGCCTGGGCGAGCGCATGGCGGTCATGGCCGGTGGTGTCGGCTGTCTGGGTCCAGCCGCGACACGTGTCGCGCCAGAGGTTGAGCAGATGGCTGTCGCCACCACCGCTGCGCCATGCTGCCTCGCACAGTGCGCTGGCGCCGGCGAAATCGCCTTCGCGCAGGCGCGTCGCCGCCATGGCGGTGCGTGCACCGACGGAATCGGCCTCCATGGATGCGAGTTCGCGTCCCAGCGATGCGGCAACTTCGCCCTGGATAGCGCGGCCAGGTAACGATTCGTAGGTCAGCTGGATAGCGAGGCGACATTCGAGCGCGTCCATTCGCCAGGCGGGATGTTGCTCGGCGAGAAAGGCGTGGGTGAGCGCCAGCGTGCAGGCGTCGACGGCATCGGCGGGTGGTAGCGCCATGGCGCGCAGTCGCGCACAGCGCGCGAGCAGGAGCGCGGTTTCGGCCTCGCCGTCGCGCGTGTGAGCTTCTTCGAGCAGGGCCTGCGCGCGGTCCAGGCTGGCGAGGCGTGCCGCGCCTTTCGCGCCTTCCGCTCGCTGGAGGAAGACCTCCGCTCGCCGACGCGGGGCGCGCGTCATCGCCTCCGGCCCGATGGCCGCGAGACGATCGCACAGGGCTTCGGCTTCGGCCTGTCGCGCGGACGCGCCACCACCGAGCAACCAGCCCGCCCAGGTCAGCTGCACGTCGATCCATGCGTCGAGCACGGGCGTTTCTTCCGCGCCGAGGTCGACGGCCTGGCGGGCCTGGAGCGCGCGCAGGGCAAACAATCGTGTCGCTCCCGAAAGGCGCTCGATGCGAGCCAGCTCCACACGAATGGCGCGGGCTACCCAGTGCGGACGATCCGTGTCGGTCGCGCGATTCATCCCGTCGCGAGTACGCTGGGCGGCCTCCTCGAGTAGCGCCTCGGCGCCACGCCGGTGATGGTCGCGAGAGCGCAGCACGAGAATGGCCGGCAAAAGCCAGCGTGCCAACCGGGCGTCGTCATCACCTTCTTTGCCTGCGTCCTCGAGGATGGCTTGCCAGGCTTCGACGCTGGTCGTGCCTTCGCCGACACGGCGAATTTCCGGAAACCGCTCGTCGCCGATGAGGTGAAGGGCGGGGCTCGCATCGATGGCGTGGAGTGCATTCAGTAGCGAAGCCACCCGAACGAACGAGGCGGGTGGGGAGGCCGCTGCCTCGGGCGCGTGTGTCGGTGACAGAAGCAGGTCGACCGGCTCGGGGACCATGTAGAGCAGCGGGGTGGCGTACGGTGAGTCTTCGTAGACCCATTCAGGCGATTTCATCTCGGTGGCCTCGGAGGGCGCCAAGGGGGTGACGTCGGCGAATGCACCCGCTATCGACGGGGGTGGGGATGGCGCGCGCCGCGCGCGGCGCCGACGCTGCCATGTCAAATGGGCGAGGACGCCGCCAATTATTATGGCCACGACGGCCAGCACCCAGACGAGCCGGTCGCCAGCAGGCTCCGGGGTGGGAGCGTTTGCCGTTGCGGGTGCCAACAGGAGTGTGGCCACGGCGGGATGGCCGGCAAGTCCAGGCGCCGTGCTGGCGGACGAAGGCGGGGCTTCCATCGCGTCGAGCATGCGCGACACGTCTCGCATCTGCCGGGCACGCGTGGCGCGTTCGACGGCGGTCTCCCGGGGATCGGCGCACGCGCCGAGCAGCGACAGGGCGAACATCAGGCTTGCGACGCGGCGGGACGTGGCGCGATTCCCGCGGTGTGCTGGCGGTGGTGCGTTCAACGGTGTTCCTTACAACGCGCGGCGTGTGCCACGCGAGATCGACATCAACGATCTTAGGCGAGAAGTTCCCGCCTATCGATGGAACAATTCGGAAAAATCGCGCGGATTACGTCGTATTGGGACGCTCGCCGGCCACTCGCACTTCGTGTAACAGATCACCGCCAATCCAGTAGCAAAGCTCCGGTAAATGGCGAATGTTCCAGATGGCGAGATCAGCACGCCGACCCGGCGCAAGGACGCCGCGGTCGTCGAGGCCGAGCGCGTGCGCGGCGTGGATCGTCGCACCACGAAGCGCTTCTTCGGGCGTCAGGCGGAACAGGGTGCAGGCCATGCCCATCGCAAGGCGAAGCGACAGGAGGGGGGATGTGCCGGGATTGAGATCGGTGGCCACGGCCATGGCGACGCCGTGCCGACGGAATGCTTCGATGGGCGGCGGGCGGGTGTCGCGCAGGGCGTAGTAGGCGCCGGGTAGCAGCACGGCCACGGTCCCGCCCTGCGCCATGGCGCGCACGCCGTCTTCGCTCGTCCATTCGAGATGATCTGCGGAGAGGCCGCCGTAGCGCGCAACCAGCGCCGCACCGCCCAGGTCGGATAGCTGTTCCGCGTGGAGCTTGACCGGCAGGCCCAGTTCGCTGGCCTTGCGGAAGAGTCGCTCGGTCTCGGCATGGGTGAAGCCGATGCCTTCGCAGAACGCATCGACCGCATCGACCAGCGATTCTTCGGCCAGCGAAGGCAGCATGGTGTCGCAGACCAGGGCGACGTAGTCGTCGCGGCGTCCCGCGTATTCGGGCGGCAGGGCATGCATGCCGAGGAAGCTGGTGCGCACGTCGATGCCCAGCTCGACACCGATACGCCGCGCCACACGAAGCATACGCCGCTCGGCGTCGGGCTCCAGGCCATAGCCGGACTTGATTTCCAGCGTGGTCACGCCGTCGGCCAGCAAGGCTTTCGCACGCGGCAGGGACTGTTGCAGCAGTTCGTCTTCGCTGGCCGCACGCGTCGCGCGTACGCTGGAGACGATGCCGCCGCCGGCACGCGCGATCTCCTCGTACGTCGCGCCCTCGAGGCGTTGCTCGAATTCCTGCGCACGGTCGCCGCCGAAGACCAGATGCGTGTGGCAGTCGATGAGGCCGGGTGTCACCCAGGTGCCGGGCAAGGATTCGACCCGGTGCGCCAGCGCATGGGGCTCGCCGTGCAATGCGCTGCGCGGCCCTGCGAACGTGATGACGCCGTCGCGCCAGCCGATCGCACCGTCCGCGATCGCCCCATAGGGCACGCCATTGTCGACGAGCGTGGCGAGGCCGACGTCCAGTAGCAGGCCGTCCCAGCGATTATCGGCCGTCATGTGGGTGTTACTCCTTGCGCTTCCGCAGCAGGTGGATCACGGCGCTCGCGCTCCTCCTCGTACTTTTCGATCAGAACGTCAGCCAGTGCCTTGTAGACGGGAACACGGCAGACCAGGCCAGAGACCGCTCGCGCCAGCAGGCAGGCCGCCATGATCGGCAACGCCATCTGGTGATTGGCTGTGAGTTCCAGCGAAATCACGACGGCCGTCAGCGGCGCCTGGGTGACGCCTGCGAGATACGCCGCCATGCCAAGCAGCACGACGGCCGAGTTGTCCGCGCTGGGCAGGAGCTGGGCGATGTTGCCCCCGAGTCCGGCTCCCACGGCGAGTGCCGGGGAGAAGATGCCGCCCGGAATGCCGGCCCACGACGAAGCGATGTTGCCGAGGAACTTGAGCACGCCGAACAGGGGGCCGGTGTCGCTGTGGCCCTGGAGGATGTCACGCGCCTGGCCATAGCCGGTGCCGTAAAGGCCGTTGGCACTCAGCAGGCTGAGCAGAACGAGTGCGAGGCCGCAGGCCGCGGCGAAAACCACGGGCTGGCGGGCGCGCAGTCGCCCCATCGCCCCGCGAAAGCCGGTAGCCGAGGGAATGATCAGGCGCGCGAACAGGCCGCCGGCAAGGCCACCGACGATGCCGGTGAGAAGGACGGCGATCCATGCCCTGCCTAAGGGCAAGGCGGCCGTGATATCGCCGAAGTAGGCGTAGTTGCCGACGATGCCCAGCGAGACGACACCGGCCACGACGATGGCGGTGAGCAGCGTGCCACTGATGCGGTGTTCGAACGTGCCGGACATTTCTTCGATCGCGAAGACCACGCCGGCGAGCGGTGTGTTGAATGCCGCGGCAAGGCCTGCGGCCGAGCCAGCGAGAATGAAGCGGCCCGCAGCGGTAGGATCGTCGAATCCGAAGCGTCGCCCCATGGAATAAAGGAGCCCCGCGCCGACGTGCACGGTTGGGCCTTCGCGGCCGACGGACGCACCGGCGAGAAGGGCCARAAGGGTGAGTCCCATCTTGCCGACGGCCACTTTGAGCGAGAGCAGGCGCGAGCGAAAGTCTTCGTCCTCCACCTTCAATGCGGCGATCGCCTGCGGGATGCCGGAGCCACGGGTTGCCTTCAGCGCGCCCTGGGTCAACCAGCAAAGCAGGGCGAAAACGGTCGGCGTGATGAGCAGCGGCACCCACCAGCCGTGCGAAGCGACGCTGTGAAATATCGCGAAGGCGAAATCCGCTGCCTTGGCGAAGAGCACGGCGGCGAGTCCGACCACGATGGCACCGCTCCAGAACAGGATGCGGCGACGCCATTGTCGGGGTGAAAGCCACTCATGGCGGCCGAACTCGCGAAGACGATCGAGATTCACTTGCCCTCCGGCATGCGCGACCAGCGCACCTGGTAGAGGTCGAAGCGGCGGTCTTTCAGGTTGGTCACCGCGCCGGAGTTGCGGGCACGGGCGAGATTTTCCAGGCGTAAGTCGGCAAACAAGACGGTCTCGATATTGGGTGTGGAGTCCGCGGCGATACCGTCGCGGGCGAAGGGCAGGTCGCTTGGTGTGAGGATGCAGCTCTGCGCGTACTGGATGTCGAAATTGTTGACGCCGGGCAGGTTGCCGACATTGCCGGAAAGCACCACGTAGCATTGGTTTTCGATGGCGCGCGCCTGCGAGCAATAACGTACGCGCAGGTAGCCCTCGCGCACGTCGGTGCAGAACGGTACGAACAGGATCAGTGCGCCCTGGTCCGTGAGGTGGCGGGCCACCTCGGGAAATTCCGAGTCGTAGCAGATCATCACGCCGATCGGTCCGCAGTCGGTCTGGATCGTCGCCGCGGTATCCCCGCCGGTGATATTCCAGACGTTGCGCTCGCTGGGGGTAGGGTGCAGCTTCTCGCGCTCGTGGATGGAACCGTCGCGCAGGCACACGTAGCAGACGTTGTGGATATCGCCGTTCGGCTGCCGTGTCGGGTGTGAACCACCGATGATGTTGATGTTGTAGTGCACGGCCAGCCGATGGAACATCGCCTTGACCTCGTCGGTGTACTCGGAGAGTCGACGAATGGAATCCACGGGCGACAGCTCGGCGTTCTCGATCGAGAGCAACTGCAGCGTGATCAGCTCGGGAAAGGCGACGAAGTCGGCGTCGTAATCGGCGGCGATATCGACGAAGTATTCGACCTGCGTGGCGAATTCGGCAAAGGAGCTGATCCGCCGTTGCTGGTACTGGACCGAAGCCACGCGCACGGAATCCGGGAGACGATGGCTCTGTGAGACCTTGGGCGTATCCGGGTGATCGTGGAGCTGCGGGTTGCGCCAGATCAGGTGCGCCGCGTAACCGAGCGATTCATGGTCCGACGGCACGTATTCGCGCAACAGGCCAATCACTTCGAAACCGTTGCGCAATTGGAAGCTGAGCGTGGCATCGCGACGGCTGCCGTCGACCACGGCCTGCACATAGCCTTCGGCGCTGCCGTAGCGGGCGATCGCGCGGGCCAGTCCCGGCATGCGGCCGCCGAAGACGATACCGCGGAGTTTCAGGTCGGTGCACAGTCGCTTGCGCGCCATGTACAGGCGCTGCCCGATGCGCATGCCGCGGTAATCCGGGTGGACCACCACTTCCATGCCGTAGAGCCAGTCGCCCTTCGGGTCATGGCGCGAGGCAAAGCCGCCGCCGGTGATCTGCATCCAGGTGTGCGGCGCGAGCGCCACGGCCTCGTTGATGCGGAACGTGGCGCAGAAGCCGACGATCTTCCCCTCGTACTCGACCACGAACTGGCCTTCGGGGAAGTGGGTCTGCTGGCCCTGCAACATTTCCGGCGAATGGCCCCATTCGGGCGTGTAGACGCGGGCGGTGAGGGCGACGAGTTCAGGCACGTCGGTCGGACGCGCCAGACGAAGCAGCAGCTTCGGCGATTGAGCGGCGATGATCTCGGTCATTCCTGCATTATGCCCGTCGGTTAACATGCCCGCTGGATCCCACAGGACACCCCCATGTCACAGACCCCCTTGACCGCGGATTTCCTCTGGCAGGACGGTACCTGGCACGCGGGTGGCGCAGGCCTGTCGGTGTCCGGTGCCCGGTTCGCCGCGGCGTCCGGTGCGACGGGCGAGCGGATCGGCCGTTTCGTATTGCCAGGCATGCCGAATCTGCATTCGCATGCCTTCCAGCGCGCGATGGCCGGACTGGCTGAGCGGCGCGGCCCCGGGGAGGACAGCTTCTGGACCTGGCGCGAGACGATGTATGCCTTCGCCGAGGCGATCGACCCGGATGACCTCAAGGCAATCGCTACCCAGCTCTACATCGAGATGGTGAAGGCGGGCTACACGCAGGTCTGTGAATTTCATTATCTGCATCACGGGCCACGGGGCGTTCATTACGCCGAACCCGCGGCGATGTCGCTTGCACTCATCGAGGCAGCGAAAGAGGCCGGCATCGGCCTCACCCTGTTGCCGGTTCTCTATATGACCGGTGGCTTCGACGGTCGCCCGCTGAACGAGCGGCAGCAGCGCTTCCGTCACGACGTGGGTCAGTACGTGACACTCCTGGAGCGCCTTGCGCCCCTGCAGAACGACATGCTGCGCCTGGGCATCGCACTGCACTCGCTCCGCGCCGTGCCGGAAGATGCCATGCGCGCCTTGCTGTCCAGCGGCGTGTGTCGCGAGCTGCCCATCCATATTCACATCGCCGAACAGATCGGAGAAGTGCAGGACTGCCTTGCCGTGCGCGGCGCGCGCCCCGTTGAATGGTTGCTCGACCACGCTGACGTCGACGCGCGCTGGACCCTCATCCATGCCACGCATCTCACCCCGCACGAAACCGATCGCCTCGCGAAAAGCGGTGCGGTGGCGGGCTTGTGCCCGACCACGGAGGCGAATCTCGGCGACGGGCTGTTCCCGCTGGCCGCCTTCATCGACGCGGGCGGCACGCTGGGTATCGGCTCGGACTCACACATTTCCGTCTCGCCCGTGGAAGAGCTGCGCTGGCTGGAGTACGGCCAGCGCCTGATCACGCGTCATCGCAACGTCACCGCGCGACGGCCGGAAGAGAGCGTCGGCACGGCGCTCTGGCAACGTGCCCTGCAAGGTGGCGCATTGGCCGCGGCGACGGATATCGCACGGCTGGCCGACGGTGCGCGTGCCGATCTTCTCGTGCTGGACGATCGTTCACCGTTGCTCGCGGCACGGGACGAAGCTGACGTGATCGACAGCTTCCTGTTCGCCGGTAACACGCCGCTCGTGCGTGATGTGATGGTCGGCGGTCAGTGGCGCGTGCGCGACTTTGCCCACGCCGCCGAACAGTCGGCGGCCGAGGCTTACCGCGTGGTCGTGGAGAGGTTGGCCGCCGCCTGAGACGAGGGGCCGGTCGGACACTTCGGTTTGCCGTAGAGACCTTCGGCGGAAGGCTCTTTACGTTTCGCCGCCTCCGGTGAGGCATATACCGACACGCCCAGGTCGCAATGATTGTCGCGAAGGGTGAAGCGGACCGTGTCCACGTGCGTCGGAGGCTCGTCGTCGAGCGTACACGTGCTGCCCTTTGCCAGCCGGATCGTGACGCTGTTGTCGCTGCTGTCGACGACGTCGAAGCGGGCGTTGCTGCAATCCTTCCAGCTGAGCGTGTTCTTGTCGACGTGGAGCATGCGCAGCCCGATGAAGGCGTTGCTGTAAGGCTCCCAGTCGCCAGCGAGCCAGGTGGGCGCGGGCTGGGCGGTGGCGAGCAGGGCGAGGGCGAGTAGGGCGGGCATAGGGGGATCCTGTAGGAGCCGATTCATCGGCGAACGGGTGCTTGCATCACCTTCCAGATCATGCTCTATTCAACCCATGATTCGCCTCGCCGCCAATAACGCCAATACCAATAATGCCCGGAACCTCGGGAGGGTCGGCGTGTAGGCGGGTTAGCGAAATCACCCCACTCACCAAAGGCCCGCCCTCACCAGGCGGGCCTTTTTTCGTTCTACCGATCAGGAGTGACAAGGCCATGTGTTCGATCTTCGGGATGTTCGGCCTCGCGGCCAGCGACGACCTGGTTGCCCTGCGTACGCAGGCGATGGAGCTTTCCCAACGGCAGCGCCACCGCGGCCCGGACTGGAGTGGCGTCTACGTCGACCAGGGCGCGATCCTGGTGCATGAGCGCCTCGCCATCGTCGACCCCGCGAGCGGCGCCCAGCCGCTGCGTTCGCCGGAAGGCGACCTCGCGCTGGCCGTGAACGGCGAGATCTACAACCACCGCGAACTTCGCGCCGCGAGTGACTACGCCTTCACCACGGGCTCGGACTGCGAAGTCATCAACGCGCTCTATCGCCGGCATGGTGCCGACTTCCTTGGCCAGCTCAACGGTATTTTCGCCTTCGCCCTGTGGGACGCCGGCCGTCGCCGTTTCCTGATCGCACGTGATGCCCTTGGCGTGTGCCCGCTCTACTGGGGCCATGATCGGGCAGGGCGCCTCTGCGTGGCGTCGGAGATGAAGTCGTTGGTCGGGGTATGCGCGGACGTGGCACCTTTCCCGCCGGGCCATGTTTACGACAGCGAGGTGGGCGCGGCGGTGCGCTACTGGACGCCCGCATGGCGCGATTACGACGCCACGGCGGGACATTCGATCGAGCCGAAGGATCTCCGTGCCGCTTTCGAAGCCGCCGTGCATCGGCAGATGATGACCGACGTGCCGTACGGTGTGCTCCTCTCCGGCGGCCTGGATTCCTCGCTCGTTGCCGCTGTGGCGGCCAGTTTCGCGCGTCGCCGTATCGAGGAAGACGATCGCGGTGAGGCCTGGTGGCCGCGCCTGCATTCGTTCGCCATTGGCCTGGAAGGTTCGCCGGACCTTGCGGCCGCCGAGGTCGCCGCCAAAGCGTTGGGTACCGTGCACCATGGCTTCCGCTACACCTTCGAAGAAGGCCTGGACGCGTTGCCCGAGGTGATTCGCCACATCGAAACCTACGATGTCACCACCATCCGTGCCTCCACACCCATGTTCCTGCTGGCCCGGCGGATCAAGGCGATGGGCGTGAAAATGGTGCTGTCCGGCGAGGGCTCGGACGAAATCTTTGGCGGCTACCTGTATTTCCACAAGGCGCCTTCGGCCCGGGCTTTCCACGAGGAAACGATCCGCAAGCTGGACGCGCTGCACTATTACGACTGCCTGCGCGCGAACAAGTCCATGTCCGCCTGGGGCGTGGAAGCACGCGTGCCCTTCCTGGATACCGAGTTCCTCGATATCGCCATGGCCTTTGACGCCGAAGCGAAGATGGTGGCGCGAAAGGGCATCGAGAAAGGCATCCTGCGCGAAGCCTTCGAAGGTGCGTTGCCCGAGGAAATCCTCTGGCGGCAGAAGGAGCAGTTCAGTGACGGTGTGGGCTACGGCTGGATCGACGGGCTCAAGGCGCACGCGGAGGCCATGGTTTCCGATCGCGAGTTCGCCGCGGCGGGGGCACGCTTTCCCCTGAACACCCCAGCCACCAAGGAGGCCTTCTTCTACCGGACGCTCTTCGAAAAGCACTTCCCCGGCGAGGCCTGCGCGGCCACCGTGCCGGGCGGCAAGTCGATCGCCTGCTCGTCGCCGGCCGCCCTCGAGTGGGATCCCGCCTTTGCCGCTGCCGCCGATCCCTCCGGCCGGTCGGTCCGCGGCATCCACCAGGAGGCCCTCCCAGCCTGAGACACACCGCTCCGATTCATCGGCGATCCCGCGACAGCGGGCCAGGGTGAGGCAATCACCCCATCGCCGCTGAAGCGGCTCCCACAGGAGCAGGGCACCGCTGAATTTGTTACGATTAGCCGCTTTAGCCGGCACGATTCCGTGCCGCACCAGCAGGCAAGCCAACCATGATCGAGACCAATCCGATCCTCGCGCAGATTGCGGACCTCACGGGCCGCGTCGAGTCGCTTAGGGGGTATCTTTGACTACGCAGTCAAGAAAGAACGCCTCGAAGAAGTAACCCGCGAGCTGGAGAATCCCAAAGTCTGGGATGACCCCAAGCGCGCGCAGGAGCTGGGTCGCGAGCGCTCCACGCTCGATGGCATCGTCACCGGCATCGACGAGATGTCCGGCTCGCTCGCGGATTCGAAAGAACTGCTCGAGATGGCCGCCGCCGACGGCGACGACGAGACCCTGCAGTCGATCGTCACCGACCTGAACAAGATCGACAACCGCGTGAGCAAGCTGGAGTTCCAGCGCATGTTCTCGGGCGAACTCGATTCTGCTGCCGCCTTCGTCGATGTCCAGGCCGGCGCCGGTGGCACCGAGGCCCAGGACTGGGCCGAGATCCTCCTGCGCATGTACCTGCGCTGGGCGGAGTCGCGCGGCTGGAAAACCGAAATGATGGAAGTCAGCGCCGGCGACGTCGCGGGCATCAAGTCGGCCACGTTCCGTGTAGAAGGCGACTATGCCTATGGCTGGCTGAAGACCGAGATCGGCGTGCACCGTCTGGTCCGCAAGAGTCCGTTCGATTCCGACAACCGCCGGCACACCAGCTTTACCTCGGTGTTCGTTTCGCCGGAAGTCGATGACAACATCGAGATCGACATCAATCCCGCCGACTTGCGTACCGACGTCTACCGTTCGTCAGGCGCCGGCGGCCAGCACGTCAACAAGACCGAGTCGGCGGTGCGTATCACGCATGTCCCGACCAATACGGTCGTGGCCTGCCAGACAGAACGTAGCCAGCACGCCAACCGCGACCGCGCGATGAAAATGCTCAAAGCCAAGCTCTATGAGCTGGAAGTGCAGAAGCGGAACGTCGAGCGGGACGCGCTGGAAGCGACCAAGTCCGACATCGGCTGGGGCAGCCAGATCCGCAATTACGTGCTCGACCAGTCGCGCATCAAGGATCTTCGCACCGGTCTTGAACGCACCGACACGCAGAAGGTGCTTGATGGCGATCTCGACGGATTCGTCGAAGCCAGCCTGAAGTCCGGCCTCGAAGCCGGCTCCAAGCGTCTCGATGCCTGATGTTCCCGGGGGCGTATTTGCGCCCCCGTACTCCATACACGAAGCCAGAATCACACCATGACCGACGACACCAGCGCCGACACTCCCGTTACCGCCGCCGAAGAGAACCGCCTCATCGCCGAGCGTCGCGAGAAACTGAAATCGCTGCGTGCACAGGGCATTGCCTACCCGAATGACTTCAAGGTGGACAGCTTCGCGGGTGACCTGCAGGCCGAGTTCGCCGACAAGGACACCTGGACGGCCGAGGCCATCGAGGGCGCACCGCGGCGCGTCACTGTCGCCGGTCGCATCATCCTGATGCGCGGGCAGGGCAAGGTCAGCTTCGTGCAGATGCAGGACGGTACGGGCCGCATCCAGCTGTTCGTCCACCAGGGCACCCTGGGCGAGGAAGGCTACGACGCATTCAAGCGCTGGGACCTCGGCGACATCGTCGGTGCCGAGGGCCTGCTCATGCGCACCAAGACCGGCGAGCTGTCGGTCAAGGTCGAGTCGATCCGCCTGCTCACCAAGTCGCTGCGCGGCCTGCCGGACAAGCACCACGGCCTGGCGGATGTCGAGCAGCGTTATCGCCAGCGCTATGTCGACCTCATCGTCACCGAGGAGTCGCGCCGCACCTTCGCGCTGCGTTCGAAGATCATCAGTCATGTGCGTCGCTGGCTCGAAGCCGAACCGCGTCGCTTCATGGAAGTCGAAACACCGATGATGCACGTGATCCCGGGCGGCGCGACGGCGCGCCCGTTCACCACGCACCATAACGCGCTCGATATCCCGTTGTTCCTGCGCGTGGCGCCCGAGCTTTACCTCAAGCGCCTTGTCGTCGGCGGTTTCGATCGCGTCTACGAAATCAACCGCAACTTCCGCAACGAGGGCGTGTCCACGCGACACAACCCCGAGTTCACCATGCTCGAGCTGTACCAGGCGTACGCCACGTACCACGAGATCATGGATATCACCGAAGGCATGATCCGCACGGCCGCCGCCGATGTGGTCGGCAACACGGTGATCGAGTGGGACGGCGAGACGATCGACATCGGTCCGGCGTTCCGTCGCTGGCGCATGGAAGACGCCGTGCTCGAACTCAATCCCGAGATCAAGCCGGCCGACCTGCGCGACCGCGAAACGATGGCTGCGCATGCAACGCGTCTCGGCATCCACGTGAAGCCGAGCTACGGCTGGGGCAAGCTCCTGCTGGAAGTGTTCGAGGCGACGGTGGAGCACACGCTCATCCAGCCGACTTTCATCACCGATCACCCGGTCGAGGTTTCGCCGCTGGCGCGCGAAAGCGACACGGACAAGGGCATCACCGACCGCTTCGAGCTGTTCATCAACGGCAAGGAGCTCGCCAATGGTTTCTCCGAGCTCAACGACTCCGAAGACCAGGCCGCGCGCTTCCAGGCCCAGGTGGACGCGAAGGACGCCGGCGACGACGAGGCGATGCACTACGACGCCGACTACATCCGCGCGCTCGAAGTCGGCCTGCCGCCGACCGGCGGTCTCGGCGTCGGCATTGATCGTCTTGTGATGCTGCTGACCGGCTCGTCGTCGATCCGCGACGTGCTGCTGTTTCCGACCATGCGTCCCGAGGCCTGACCGGCTTCTGATTTTCGCCAGGGCGCCCCGGGGTGGCGCGCCCTGGTCGTCCCGTCCCCTATCGAAAGGACTCGTTATGCGCTTCCGCCTTGGCGTGCCGTCTCTCGCGGCTGTTCTTCTGTTCGTTGCCGGCTGCGGCCAGGCGGTGATCAAGCCCCCACTGCCGCTGGACGAGTCGCTGCTGCCGGCCACGATTTACGTGCCGGATTGCCCGCTCGACGACGACGGTTTCCTCGGCTTCGTGGGCGCCATGGACAGGGCCATGGGCGAAAGCGCCTGCCGTCAGATGGGGGCCGCGCTCATCACCAAGGCGCAGGGGATGGACGGAAAGGTGAATTTCGTCAATTACAAAGTCGACCTCAAGGCGCCGAAGCCTGTCGAGCCGGACAAGGGCGTCGAGGCGTCGATCGGTAGCCGGTACCGCGTCGTCCTCCCTCCGGCACGGTCGAACCGTGTCTACCAGGATCATGTCTCCTATGTGGCCGCGAACCAGTCCTTCTCCGTGTTCGATACCGCGACTGGCACCCTGGTGGGCCGGGGCTCGGTCAAGGCGTCGCCCGGCGGCGTTCCCGGCGCCACGAGCGCTGCCGAGACTCTCCTGGCTGGCTTGCGTGGGAACCGCTGCGAAGTGTTGAACGCATTCTCGGCGCGTACGGCGTTCCACGCCCTCAGCGCGCCGAAGTGCACGACATTCGCGCTGTACCCGGTTAACCGGGACGATGACGAGGACGACGAGGAAGACGGGGACAAGGACGGCAAGCAGGCGCCTGTCCAGGCGCCGGCCGCAAGCGCGCCTGCGGCTGCGGCTGCGGCAGCGAAGCCGACCTGACGGCGGCGCCCGTCCGCCGATACAATGCGCGGTCTACTGACCGGAGCCCCTCATGTTCTACGCCATCACCGGTATCGATCACCCGAACTCGCTCGAAAAGCGTCTGTCCGTGCGCCCGGCCCACGTGGCCCGTCTCTCGGCGCTCAAGGAAGAAGGCCGCCTGAAGCTGGCTGGCCCGTTTCCGGCCATCGATGCCGAGGACCCGGGCGAGGCCGGCTTTACCGGCAGCCTCATCGTGGCCGAGTTCGAAAGCCTCGAGGCCGCCCAGGCCTGGGCGGACGCCGATCCGTACATCGGCGCTGGCGTGTACCGCGAAGTGACGRTTCGCCCGTTCCGCGTGGTCCTGCCGTGACGGTCGAGAAAGTCGAGCGCATCCGCCAGCGGCTGACCGAGGCCCTGGCCCCGGTCGAGCTGGACGTGATCGACGAGGGCCACAAGCACGCCGGGCACTCGGGCGAGGGCAAGGGTCATTTCTTCGCCCGCATCGTCAGCGCGGCCTTTGCCGGAAAGAACCCGATCGAGCGCCACCGTATGGTCTACGCTGCCCTGGGCGACATGATGCCGGACGGCATCCACGCCCTCGCGATCGAGGCAAAAGCTCCCGGAGAGTGATCGTTAGGCCGAAAAACAATGGGTTAGCGCTTTAACCTCATGCTGCTTCGCGTATTGCGCACCCCGCCCCCCTTTGGCAAAGTGACCGATCAGCCAGGGGGTGGCTCCCGAACGGAGCCCTCGGCCGCGTCCCAACGGAAACCATAATGCGTCTGACCACGATCAAGCTGGCGGGATTCAAGTCGTTCGTCGACCCCACCACGCTGCACCTGCCCACCAATATGACCGGCGTCGTCGGCCCTAACGGCTGCGGCAAGTCGAACATCATCGACGCCATTCGCTGGGTCATGGGCGAGTCCGCCGCCAGCCGCCTGCGCGGCGATTCGCTCACCGACGTGATCTTCTCCGGTTCCAGCGCGCGCAAGCCGGTGGGCCAGGCCACGGTCGAGCTCATCTTCGACAATAGCGATGGCACCATCCAGGGCGAGTACGCGAGCTTCGCGGAAATCTCGGTCAAGCGCATCGTCAGTCGCGACGGCCAGTCCTCGTATCACCTCAATGGCGCGCGCTGCCGCCGCCGCGACATCACCGACCTGTTCCTCGGCACGGGCCTGGGACCGCGCAGCTATTCGATTATCGAACAGGGCATGATCAGCCAGATCATCGAGGCGGCGCCGGAAGAACTGCGCACCCATCTCGAGGAAGCGGCGGGCATCTCCAAGTACAAGGAACGCCGCAAGGAAACCGAGAGCCGGATCAAGGCCACGCGCGAAAACCTCGACCGCGTCCGCGACGTGCGCGACGAGGTGGAAAAGCAGCTCGACCACCTCAATCGCCAGGCCCGTGCAGCCGAGCGTTGGAAGGCCTTCAAGGAAGAGCACACCCACCGCGAAGCCGAACTGCGCGCGCTCGAATACCGCACGCTGCATCGCCAGCATGAGGGCGAGGGCTCGGGCCTGCGTGAGGCCGAGCTGGAGATCGACAAGCATCTCGCCGGCCAGCGCCAGATCGAAGCGCAGCTGGAAACCGTTCGCGAGCGCCATCAGGGCGCCAGCGAGCACCTGAACCAGGTGCAGGGCGAGGTGTACAAGGTCGGCGCCGAGATCGCGCGCGTCGAACAGCAGGTGCGCCACAACCGCGACCTCAGCGAACGCCTCACACGTTCGCGCGCCGACACCGAGCGCGAGTTCGAGGAATTGCAGGGCCACATCACCGCGGACCGCGAACAGGTGGAAACCCTGCGCATGGCCCTGGCCGAAGGCGAGCCGAAGCTCGAAGCCTTGCAGCAGATCCAGGACGAAACGGGCGAARCACAGCGCGCCACCGAAACGAAGCTGGCCGATTGGCAGCAGCGCTGGGATTCACACACACGCGGCGCCTCGGAGTCGAGTCGCGCCGCTGAAGTCGAGCGGACCAAGCTGGCCTACCTCGATCGCCAGACGGTCGACCTGTCGCGCCGGAAGGAAGCGCTCGAGACCGAACAGCGCGCGACCGATGTCGATGCGCTTCACGCCGCCTCCGAACAACTCGATATCGAACACGACACCCAGCGCGAGCGGGTCGAAACACTCGGCGGCGTCCTCGACCAGCACAAGGTGTCCTACGAGCGCGTGCTCGACGAAGAACGCCAGGTGCAGTCCTCGCTCAATGAAGCGCGGCAGCAACTGCAGACGGCACGCGGCCGTCAGGCCTCGCTCGAAGCGCTGCAAAGCGCGGCACTGGGCCAGGAAGAAACCGCCGCGAGCGGCTGGCTGTCGCGTCTCGGCCTCGATCGTTCGCGCCGTCTCGGCGAATCGCTCCAGGTCGATGCCGGTTACGAATCCGCGGTAGAGACCGTGCTCGGCGGCGTGCTCGATGGCGTTCTCGTCGATGCCATCGCCGCGCTGACCCCCGAATTCGAATCGCTCGGCAACGCCGATGTGGCGCTGTTCGCGAAAGAGCAGGCCGGTCCTGGCGCTGCCGGTACGCTGGCCGCTCATGTACGCGGACCGGTGGCAGCCATGGCGCTGCTGGGTAACGTTTTCATCGCCGATTCCGTCGAAGACGCCGCGGCCCGAGTTTCGTCGCTGTCCACCCACCAGTCCGTGATCACCCGCGATGGTGCGTGGATGGGTCCGGGTTGGGCCCGGGTGCTGCGCGCGCAGGGCAATCAGGTCGGCGTGCTGGCTCGCGAACGCGAGATCCGCCAGCTGGCTGAGCAGATCGAAACGCTGGAAGGCTCCAGCGAAGAATGGACCGAACAGCTCGAGACCTTGCGCACGCGCAAGTTCGAGACCGAACGCCAGCGCGACGACGCCCAGCGCGACCTGTATGCGGCCCATCGTCGGCTTTCCGAGCTGGCCGGCCAGTTGCAGAGTCATCGCGGCAAGATGGAAACCGCGCGCGCCCGTGCCGAAAAGGTCGGTGGCGAAATCAGCGTCATTCTCGAGCAGGTCGACGAACTCGCCAGCCAGACGCGCGATGCGCGCTCCCGTCTTGACGAGGCCGTCGGCCTCATGGGCGACCGCGAAGACGAGCGTCGCGGCCTCGAGAACGAGCGTCGCGAACTGCTCGAAGCGCGTGAGGAAGCGCGCATCAATGCGCGCGAAGCGGCGGACCAGTCACACCAGCTCGCCCTCGGCATGGAGTCCAAGCGTGCGGCRCTGACCTCGCTCGAGCAGGCCCTGGCCCGTCTCGACACCCAGCTGCGCCAGGTCACCGCGCGCCGCGATGAGATCGACCAGCAGCTCGCTGCCGGGTCCGATCCCATCGCGGAACTCGAGGAGGAACGCCAGACCTACCTCGACCAGCGCCTGCTGGTCGACAAGCAACTCGTGGAAGCGCGCCGCGCCCTTGAGGATTGCGACGCCGAGTTCCGCCGCCTGGAGCAGGAGCGCCAGCGCACCGAGCATGTGCTCAACCAGGTGCGCGAGAACGTCTCCGAGAAGCGCCTCGCCGCGCAGGCCTTGCAGCTTCGCGCCGAACAGCTGGCCCAGGCGATCAAGGCCTCCGGCCTCGAACTCGAAGCGCTGCTCACCGAGTTGGCCGAAGACGCCGAACCCGACCACTGGCAGAAGCAGCTCGTCGACCTCGCGCAGAAGATCGCCCGCCTGGAGCCGGTCAACCTGGCGGCGATCCAGGAACATGCCGAGCAGTCCCAGCGCAAGGAATACCTCGATGCGCAGCTGGCCGACCTGGTCAGCGCGATGGAAACGCTGGAAGGCGCGATCAAGAAGATCGACCGCGAAACCCGTCAGCGCTTCAAGGAAACCTTCGACCGGGTGAATGCGGGCGTGCAGGAACTGTTTCCCCGTTTATTCGGTGGCGGTCACGCCTATCTCGAGCTCACCGGCGACGATCTGCTCGATACCGGCGTGGCGATCATGGCGCGGCCCCCGGGCAAGCGTGTCAGCAACATCACGCTGCTCTCCGGCGGCGAGAAGGCGCTCACCGCGGTATCGCTGGTGTTCGCCATCTTCGGCCTCAATCCGGCGCCGTTCTGCCTGCTGGACGAGGTGGACGCACCGCTGGACGAAGCCAACGTCGGCCGCTTCTCGGCCATGGTCCGTGAGATGAGCGAGAAGGTGCAGTTCATATTTGTCAGCCACAACAAGGCCACCATGGAAGCCGCGTATCAGCTGTGCGGCGTTACCATGCGCGAACCGGGTGTGTCCCGCCTGGTTCAGGTCGACCTCGCCGAAGCCTCCAAGCTCGTCGGCGTGGCTTAAGTACTAAACAAGGAATCGAAGCATGAATCCCGCCATCGGCCTCGCCTGGAATCCCGCAGTAGGCATCCCGATGCTTTTCGTCGGCATCGTCGTTCTCGTGCTGATCTGGCTGTTCGGCCAGCCACGCAAGGAGCAGCAGGGCCGACGCAAGCCCGCACCGGAGACGCAGGAGCGCTCTCGCGAGCGCCGCGAGCCGGTGTTCAACGATGACGGCGACGACATCGGCGGCGAATCGTTCAGCGCCCGGGACGACCGTGCGTACGACGCGCACGACGGCAGGGAATTCAGCGCCCGCGATGAGGATGCCAACGATCCGCTGTTCCGTCCGTCGCCCCGCCAGGGCGAGCTGGACGTGGATCTGCGCGCCGAGTTGGAGCGCCTTGGCACCTCACTATCCGGTGACCGTGCGGCCATTCACCCGCCGCAGGCTTACGACGAGCCGCCTTCGCCGCCCGCTTCGCAGCATGTGCCGCAGCAGCGCGTCGAGCCGCGGCTCGACCTGCCGTTCGACCTCGACGAGCCCGTCGCCGCGGCACCGCCGCCGGCGCCTGTCCGGTCCCCGGCACCCGCGCCCGTTCCGGCGCCCGCACCGCCGCCGAAGGCCCCGCCGCGTTCCGACCTGGGTCGTCGTCCGTCGCACGCCCCGGTTGAGCGCATCGTCAGCCTTTACGTGGTCGCTCGCGAAGGCAGCAAATTCCATGGTTCCGACCTGGTCGTTGCCGCCGAAAAGGCCGGCCTCGAATTCGGCGACATGGGTATCTATCACCGCCTGGTCGACGGCCATCCGGAGCAGGGCCCCATCTTCAGCGTGGCCAACCTGACCAAGCCCGGTAACTTCGACATGGGCCGCATCGCCACCCTGCAGACCTCGGGCCTGTCGTTCTTCATGGCCCTGCCGGGCCCGGCTCCCGCCCTGGATGCCTGGGACGCCATGCTGCCGACGGCGCAGCGTCTGGCCGAGTTGCTTGACGGCCTCGTGCTCGACGAGGAACGCAACGCACTCGGTCGCCAGCGCATTGCGCATATCCGCGACGAGCTTCGGGGCTGGGACCGTGGCCACGAAGGCGAAGAGATCAAGTTCGGCCAGTAAGTTACCGCCGAAGAGGCTCGGATAGCTCGCTGCGCGAGCTCATGCTTCCTACTGTAGGAGCCGATTTGCGGTGGTCTAATTTTCCTGGACACCCATGTAGGAGCAAAATCCCTACCGAGGTGAATCATGGGATATCGACCGATCGACCCGGCGCTCAAGCGCCGGGCGGTGTGTTTAGTACTGGATGAGAACCGCTCCGTGCCTGCCG
>NZ_JBFUIT010000039.1:0-20922 GCF_056401735.1 Luteibacter sp. P4_D7_3 | reverse complement strand
GGACGTGTCTGAGCAGCGAGGGTGGGCACCGAAGGCTCTGCGCCGCCACGTCTACACGCCGAAGGCTCTGCGCCTCACCGTCTTCGGCGTCCCCGGGATTCCGCGATGAACCTTTTTTTTTAATCGGATAGCCGCGATGCGGCTCGTGTCTTGAGTGGCGTTCGCCGCTGAAGCGGCTCCTACGAGAGCAGCGCTGCATCGTGCTGGTTGTTTGCTCGACCACACGCAACCTCGGCGTTCGGTGGCGCGAGGGGCAAGGCCCTTGGGGACGCTTAAGCTGAGGGCCGCTCAGTCCCCACGGAATGCGAAAGAGGCGCTACGGCCCGTCTCGAAGAGCTGCGCCGCGGCCCCAAGGGCCTTGCCCCTCGCGGCCCCGCCACGGACACAGGCGTGAGGCGGCGAACGCCGCTAAAACATGCGCACGCAAAGCGGGCGGTCCGCCTCGTTCCAGCGGCAAGTCAGCGCCCGAAATCAGCCAACGTCAGCGGCTGCATGCCGTGCTTCAGCCGGGCCTTATCGCATTGCGGACTCGGCTGCCCGTTTTCCCACGCAGGCTGAAGGTCGTGGCAGGGCGACGGACGCACTTCATAAATGCCGCAGTGCGCAGCCACACCCACCTCGCCTACCAGCGACTTGCAGCGCGGCTGATAGGCGTTGGTGCCGTGCATGTTGACCCGGTGCGGATCGAGGTTCTCGGTCAGCGCCGACGGCACGATGCCGCCGGCGAGATCGGTTTCCATCCAGTGGAAGGCCACACGAAACGTTGCGCAGCACGCGCCACAGAGAAGACAGGGATGGGTCATACGTCGCTTGTGTCAGATCGAACCGGAGAAAGTGTTGCACTTGCCGATGTCACCGGATGCGAGACCCGTCTTGAACCACTTCACGCGCTGCGCCGAGGTGCCGTGCGTAAACGAGTCGGGCACGACCCTGCCTTGCGACTGCTCCTGCAACGTATCGTCGCCGATGGCGGTGGCCGCGTTGAGTGCCGACTCGACATCGCCGGACTGCAGCCACTGCTGGCGTTGCTGAGACTTGTTGGCCCAGACACCGGCAAAGCAGTCGGCCTGGAGTTCCTGCCTTACCGAGAGGCCTGTCGCACCTTCCATACGGGCACCACGACGACGCGCATCGCTCACCTTGTCGAACACGCCGACGAGGTTCTGCACGTGATGGCCAACCTCATGGGCAATGACATACGCACGAGCGAAATCGCCCGCCGAATGAAACCGCTGCTGCATGGTCTGGAAGAAATCCAGATCGAGGTAGACCTTCTTGTCGCCCGGGCAATAGAACGGTCCCACCGCTGAGGAAGCCGAGCCACAGGCTGTACGCACACCGCCGTGGAACAGCACCAGTTTCGGCCGCTCGTAGGTCTGGCCGTTGGCGGCGAAGATCTCGCCCCAGGTGTCTTCGGTCTCGCCGAGAATGGCTCGGACGAAGTCCACCTGGGGGTCGCTGGACGCCGCCTGGTGCGGTGCCGACTGCGTTTGCTGCTGGGGTGCCGCACCGGGCTCGCCCTGCCCGAGCAGAGCCGTGGGGTCTTTGTAGAACACCATGCCAAGGATAGCCAGGATGATGATGCCGCCGATGCCGAGACCCCGCCCTCCGAAGGAAGGGCCTCCGCCACCACCGCCTTCACCCGCGTCTTCCACGTTGTCGCTTCTACGGCCTTTTTGCCAGAGCATGGCGCCCTCCTCCCATGGGTGTGTCCCCGGAGCGAGACACGGTCGGCATGATCGCATGGACCAGAACCGCTAGACTCGGCGGCTGAATACGCTCCTCCGGATAGGTTTCATGACCAGTCAGCTCCCCGCCGTCGTCACCCTGCTCACCCTGCTCCTGATGTTCGCCACCGTGTGGATGGTGGGCCGGGCGCGTCACCGCTACGGCATCAAGGCGCCATCCATCTCCGGCGACCCGGCGTTCGAACGCGCCTGGCGGGTACAGATGAACACCCTGGAGAACGCGGTGATGTTCATCCCCGCGCTTTGGCTGGCTGCCCAATACGCCGACCCGCTATGGGCCGGCATCGCCGGGCTGATCTGGCTCGTCGGCCGCGTCTGGTACGCCTGGGCCTATGCACGCGAAGCCTCTCGCCGCGGCCCGGGCTACATGGTGTCGATGATCGCCTGGGCAGTGCTGATGYTGATGGCGGCCGGTGGGATCGGCATGGCCATCATGGAGAACAATGCGGCGCCGGCCGAGGAAGCCGCCGCTGGCTGATTGTGGGAGCCGGCTATGCCGGCGATGGGGTTTGCGGCAACCTGGCAATCGCCGCTGAAGCGGCTCCCACAGGATATTCCTCAATCCTCGTCGTCGCGGGCCAGTGCCAGCACGCGAACGCGCTGGATGCGGGCGCCTTCCATCGCGGTGACCTCGAAGGCGAGGCCGTCGGTTTCGAAGCGGTCGCCGGCGCTGGGCAGACGGCCCAGCTGCTGCAGCACGAAACCGGCAAGGGTGGAGAAGTTGCCGTCACTGGCTCCCGGCAGCCGGTGGCCGAGCAGGTGCTCCACACGACGCACATCCAGGCTTGCGTCGAGCAGCCACGCGCCGTCCGGCTCACTCACCGCTGACGGATCGCCCTCGCTGGTCTCGTCGGGGAATTCACCCGCAATCACTTCAAGCACGTCGGCCGGTGTCACCAAGCCGAGGATGCTGCCGTATTCGTCCACCACCAGAGCCACCTGCAGCGGCGCACGACGGAATTCGTCGATGAGGCGAAGGACACTGAGCGACTCGAGCACCGTGATGGGCTTGCGCACGACGCGTTCGGTTTCCAGGCGCCCGTGGTCGGCAAGGCTGGCGAGAAGGTCGCGCGACGATACGACGCCGACCAGTTGGTCGAGATCGCCGTTGGCGACGAGCATCCAGTGATGTGACGACTCGCGTGCCTCGGTCAACAAGGTCTGCAGGTCCTCGCCAGGATCGACCCAGACGATTTCGGTACGCGGTGTCATGATCGAGCGGACCGGACGCTGCGAGAGGTCGAGCACGCCCTGCACCATCTCCAGCTCGTCCTTGCCAAACACACTCGTGTCGTTGGTCTCGGTGGCAGGCGTGCTCTTGCCGTTGTCGCCTTCGTCGTCCGGCGCACCGCCCAGCAGACGCAGCACGGCCTTCGCCGTGCGGTCACGCATGATCCGGCCACCCACCAGCAGCGATCGCCGGCGATTGCGCCGCATGGTCTGGTTGAACGCCTCGATCATGATCGAGAAGCCGATCGCGGCGTACAGGTAGCCCTTGGGAATGTGGAAACCGAAGCCTTCGGCGATCAGGCTGAAGCCGATCATCAGCAGGAAGGACAGGCAGAGGATGACGATCGTCGGGCGCGCGTTGACGAACACGGTCAACGGCTTGCTCGCCGTAATCATCAGGCCCATCGCGATGACCACGCCGATCATCATGATCGACAGGTGGTCCACCATGCCGACCGCGGTGATCACCGAATCCAGCGAGAACACGGCATCGAGGATGACGATCTGCGCCACGACCAGCCAGAAACTGGCGCGGCGCGCGGCCTTGCCGTCGTTGTCATCGTCGGCTTCGAGGCGCTCGTGCAGTTCCAGGGTCGCCTTGAACAACAGGAAGGCGCCGCCGATCACGAGGATCAGGTCGCGCCAGGACAGGCCGAAGCCGTTCCAGCTGAACAACGGGCGGGTGAGCGTGACCAGCCATGACATGGCGGCGAGGAGGCACAGGCGCATCACCAGCGCCAGGCCGAGACCCATGAGCCGCGCCTGGTCGCGCTGGCGGGCGTGAAGCTTGTCGGCGAGGATCGCGACAAAGACGAGATTGTCGATACCGAGAACGATCTCCAGCACGATCAACGTGAGAAGACCCGCCCAGGCCGAAGGGTCGGCAAGCCAGTCGAAAGCGAACATGGGTCGGCGCGGAAGGCGCCCGGTTTCCTCCGGAAGGGACGCAACACTATACAGGGGGCACATGACGGTCTGTGCCAGAAGCGCCGTTGCGGTCGCCCATGCCGTCGGCTACGGTGGCTCATGCCTCACGATCTCTCGCCTTCCTCCGCTCCCCTGGACACCGCCCCCACCCCCTCCGACGTGCCGGCACGAACGCCCGGGACGATCGAGACGGCCGCGACCATCCTCGCCTACTTCGCGCTGCAGGCGGGCTTCGGCGGCGCGTTCGGGGGCGCCTCCCAGCTGATCGCCCGGACCTTCCCCACGGCCGTGCCGGACCAGCCCGATCGGCTGATCGTGGTGGTGATCCTTACGCTCCTGTGCGCCGCGGGGGTCGTCGTAACATGGATTGTGCGACGCTGGGCGGCAAAAACGGTCGACGGCGGCCGCGGTGGTCTCGGCTTCACCGAGCCGCCGGGGCGCTACGTGGTGATCGGCACGGCGCTCGGCATCCTCGCGCCGCTGCTGGGCGGCCTGCTCACGCAGTTCCTGGCGGGCGACCACGACGTGAGCCAGACGGTGACCGACATCGCGGATCGCGCGCACGTCGGCATGCGGGTCGCCCTGCTCCCGGCCGTCGTGCTGGTCGGCCCGCTGGTCGAGGAAGTGCTTTTCCGCGGTGCGCTGCTCTCGGTGCTACGCACGCGCCTCGGTGACGGCTGGGCCATCGCGATCTCCGCCATCGTCTTCGGCGCGGTGCACCTGCCCGATCTGGCTTGGCTCTGGTATGCGGTGCCCAACCTGATCCTGGTCGGTGTCTTCTGCGCATGGCTACGGGTGCGCAGCGGGTCGATCTGGCCCGGCTTCGTGGCCCACGCCGCCAACAATGCGCTGGCGAYGGCAGGCTGGTTCTTCAGTACCTGAGGGGTCAGAGCGTCTCGAGCGATGCCACGTGGCGAGACAGACGCGGCCCGGCATAGCACTGTGAACCGACGGGAAGCAGCCCCACCTCGTTGAACGCGGCCCGGTACCAGCGGGCCGGTCGTGACAGGAAACCCTCGCGATCGCCACCGGGATCGTCCTCGCGTGTATAGAGCTCCAGGAAGGCCAGGCCTTCTAGCATTTCGCCGATACCAGTCAGGCCGGCGCGGATTTCCGCGGGCTTGAGGTAATGCAGCACATCGGTGCAGACGATCAGGTCGAAGCGGGTATCGAAGCGCAACTCGGCGAGCTGGCCGAAACGCGCATAGCCGATGTTTCGCGAGCGGCCGTAACGCGCCACGGCGTATTCGCTTGCCTCGAGCCCGCGATATTCGATCCCGGGCCGCATCTTCCGCAGGACGGCCCGCCAGGGTGCCTCGCCGCAACCGATGTCGAGAACATTGCGTACCGGGTGGCCAAGATAGAACTCGGCCTGGGCGAGGACCATGGCGACCTTGCGGTTAAGCTCGGCAGGCGAGCCCACAGCGTGGTCCGCACTCCGGTACCACTTGTCGAAATAGGCCTGGTCGTAGGACTTGGGCATGGTGTACAGCCGCCGAAAACGCCCATGTTAGCCGGGCCTACACTTCGGGCATACATGCCCGGCCGCAGCATTGGAGGTCATTGATCGAGGAGAACCCCATGCCCCGCATCCAGCTCCGCATTACCGGCGACCGCGACATCTTCGACGACGTCGTCACCGCCATCCACGGCATCGACCGCGTGGAACGCGTGGAAGAGATCGACGACTTCGGCATGGGCGTCCGCGACGATTCCAGCTCGAGCGAACTATCCGACGATGTCGGTTCCCGCACCTTCACCGTTGAGGTCGAAGTGCCGAACGATAAAGTCGGCGAGCGCGTGCGTGAGGTCGCCGAGGAAACGGCCGGCAACCGCGAGGCCGCCATCGAATTCATCGGCGACGACGAAATAGAAATGTAGGAGCCGATTCATCGGCGATCCCGCGGCAGCGGGCCAGGTCACAGGTTCTTGCGGTCAGGTGGCGGTAAACCTTCGGCGSCGGCTCCCGTTTAAGGTGTAGCGACACCGAAACCGGAGGTTCCATGCGAGCGTTGGCCGCTGCCGTACTGTTCGCCTTCGTCGCCTTGCCCGCCGCGGCGCGCGACGATGCCCTGTCGAAGGAAGACGTCGCCTGGCTGGACCGGGTGACCTTTGGTGTGGACTCGGCAACCATCGCGAGCTACCGCGACCTCGGTCGGCGGCGTTTCCTCGACCGGCAACTGCATCCCAAAGCCGATGGCCTTCCTGCCGACGTGCGCGCGCAGATCGACGGCTTCGATGTCACCAGGAGACCCATGGCGACCCTGGTGGCGCAGGTTCGCGACCAGTACCGCGATATCAACGCCATGCCCGATGGCGATGGAAAACAGGAAGCGAAGAAGGCCCTGCAGAAACAGGGCAACGAGTACGCGCAGCAAGCACAGGCGACCGAGTTGCTCTACGCCATCTACGACGAGAACCAGCTGCGCGAGCAGATGGTCTGGTTCTGGCTCAACCACTTCAGCGTATTCCAGCAAAAGGGTCGTGTGCGCTGGGTGGTCGCCGACTATGCGCAGAACACCATCCGGCCGCATGCGCTGGGCAAATTCCGCGACCTGGTCATGGCCACGCTGAAGAGCCCCGCCATGCTGGAGTATCTGGACAACGTGCAGAACGCACGCGACAAGATCAACGAAAACTACGCACGCGAGCTGATGGAGCTGCATACGCTTGGCGTTGGTAGCGGCTACAGCCAGGACGACGTGCAGAACCTCGCACGCATCCTCACGGGCGTGGGCGTGAACTTCGACGGCCAGCCGCGCAAGCTCAAGCCCGACATGCAAGCGTATTACGTGCAGGAAGGCGTCTTCGAGTTCAATCCGAACCGTCACGACTTCAGCGACAAGCTATTGCTCGGCAAACCGATCAAGGGCGGCGGCTTCGACGAAGTGGAGAAGGCCGTCGACCTCATCGTGAGCCAGCCGGCGTGCGCGACCTTCATCTCGACGAAGCTGGCGCAGTACTTCGTCGCCAACGATCCGCCGCCCGAGCTCGTCAAGGCCATGGCCAAGACGTTTCGTCACACGGACGGCGATATCGCCGCCGTCATGGACACGATGCTGACGTCGAAGGCGTTCACGGCGTCGCTGGGCAAGCGCTACAAAGATCCGACCCAGTTCCTTGTCTCGACGATGCGCCTGGCCTACGACGGCAAGCCCGTCGCCAATCCGCGCCCGTTGGTGAACTGGATCAACCAGCTCGGCCAGGCACCGTTCGGCCGGATCACGCCGGATGGCTGGCCGACCACCGATTCGGAATGGTCCAGTTCTGGCCAGGTGGCCAAGCGCTTCGAGATCGCGAGATCGATCGGTAGCGGCGCCAACCATCTGTTCGACCTCGACGAAGCCGGCACCCATACACGCGGCGGCTTTCCGCAGCTGACCACACCGACCTACTACGCGACCATCGAGCCGTACCTGGCACCGAAGACGCGCGATGCGCTCACCCAGGCCACGTCGCAGCAGGAATGGAACACCTTCCTGCTCTCGTCCCCCGACTTCAACTACCACTGAGGCCTCCCATGGATCGCCGCCAGTTCCTGCTAGCCGCCACCGCTACCGTGCCCGCCCTCATGCTGGGTGGCAAGGTGTTTGCCGCGCCCGCATCGTCACCGCGTTTCCTGCTGGTATTCCTCCGCGGTGGCTATGACGCCAACAACATGCTCGTGCCCTATTCGAGCGATTTCTATTACGAATCGCGGCCCAGCATCGCGCTGGCGAAGCCCGATACGGGCAATCCGAGAGCCGTTCGTGCTCTCGATGCGAACTGGGGCCTCACGCCGGCACTCGCCGCCTCCATGGGCCCCTTGTGGGATAAGCGCCAGCTCGCCTTCATTCCGTTCTCGGGCACAGACGATCTCTCACGCAGTCACTTCGAGACCCAGGACAATATCGAAGCCGGCGAAGCGGCAGATGCACGCAACTACGGCTCGGGGTTCATGGGCCGTCTTTCGGGCGTCTTGCGCGGCTCGCCGCCGATCGCCTTCACGGATGCCTTGCCGCTATCGTTCCGCGGTGCCGGCGACATCCCGAACATCTCACTCAAGGGCGGCAGCAAGGCGGTTTTCGACGACCGCCAGTCGAAGATTCTTGCCAGCATGTACGAGGGCACGTCGTTGCAGGCAGCGGCTACCGACGGACTGCAACTTCGCCAGCAGGTGTCGCAGGATCTGCAGACCGAGATGGTCGCTGCCAGCCGCGGCGCGGTTAACGCACGCGGCTTCGCGCAGCAGGGCCAGYGCATGGCCACGCTCATGCGCGATCGCTTCCGGCTCGGCTTCGTGGATGTGGGCGGCTGGGATACCCACGTGAACCAGGGCGGAGCCGATGGTCAGCTCGCCAACAACCTCGACAATCTCGGGCAGGGACTTGCGAGTTTTGCCGATGGCCTCGGTGAGGCCGAATGGAATAACACCGTCGTCGTCGTCGTATCTGAATTCGGGCGCACCTTCCGTGAGAACGGGAACAAGGGCACCGATCACGGTCACGGCACGACGTACTGGGTTCTCGGCGGCAAGGTCAACGGCGGTCGTGTCGCCGGTCAACAGGTCGCGGTGAACGCGGGGAGCCTGTTGCAGAACCGCGACTACCCCGTGCTCAACAACTACCGCGATGTGCTCGGCGGTCTGATGCGCCGCACGTACGGGCTGTCCGATGCCGACCTCGCCAAGGTGTTCCCGGGAGCGAAGCCACGCGACTTGCAGCTCGTTTAGGGCTGCCAGGTCTGTCCGTCGGGGTCGGTCAGCTGTCGATCCAGATAGAACGCCGCGCTGATGAACGCAAGATGCGTCAGGGCTTGAGGGAAATTGCCGAGCTGTTCGCCCCGCAGGCTCAGCTCTTCGGAGAACAGCCCGAGGTGGTTCGAATACAGTACGCCGCGCGCCATGATCTCGCGCGCCTCGTGCAGACGACCAGCGCGCGCCAGGCATTCCACGTACCAGAACGTACACGTGGTGAACGCACCCTCGCCGCCCTCCAGCCCGTCGTCGTTGCGGTAACGGAATACCATGCCGTCGTCGGTGAGCTGGTCGCGGATGGCGTCCAGGGTAGCGAGCCAGACCGGGTCGGTGGCTGACACGAAACGAACCAGCGGCATCATCAACAGGGAGGCATCCAGGTCGGTGCCGCCCTTCGCCTGCACGAAATGGCCGTGTTCGGGATGCCGGAAGTGGGTCCAGATGTCCTCGGCGATACGGTCGCGCTCGGCCGCCCATTCGACGATGGGACCGGGCAACGAGCGTTTGCTGGCCAGACGCACCGCGCGATCGAGCGCCACCCAGCACATCAGCCGCGAATGCAGGAACTCACGTTTCGCGTCGCGGATCTCCCAGATGCCCTCATCGGCCTCCTTCCAATGGCGACGCACGTGATCGACCATGCGCACCACGTGCAACCAGCCGGAGCGGCTTATCGCCCGGCCGTATTTGTTGGCCAGGTAAAGGCTATCCATCAGCTCGCCGAAGATATCGAGCTGGGTCTGGCTGCGCGCCGCATTGCCGATCCGCACGGGCCGGGAGTCCGCATAGCCGGAGAGATGATCCAGGACATCCTCGTCGGCCGCTTCGCCACCATCGATCGCGTACATGATGCGCAGCTCGGCGTGCTCGTCCAGATCCGTCAGACGCGCTTCGACCCATCGGCGAAAGTGCTCCGCCTCCTCGATATAGCCGAGCCGCATGAAGGCGTAAACGGTGAACGACGCGTCGCGAATCCAGGTGGCGCGGTAATCCCAGTTTCGCCCTTCGCCCGTCGCTTCCGGCAGACCGAACGTCGCCGCTGCAGCGATCGATCCGTGTTGGTGCGACGTCAGCAGTTTGAGGACGAGGGCCGAACGATCGACGCGCTCGCGCCAGCGTCCACGATAACTGGATTTTCGCGTCCAGCGTCGCCATGCCTCAGCGGTGTCGTCGAACGCCGCCCTGCACTCCAGGGCATCGAGCGGATCATGGGCCTCGTCGCAAAGGACAAACCACACCTCGTCACCCGGGCCCAGTTCAACTTCGGCGTGTGCGCCGCCCTGGTCGTCATCGATCATGACCGGCACCGACGACCCCAGGCGCAGCGATTGCGGGCCGTCGTGGAACACGACCGTGTCGCCGTAAACTCCCACCTGCGGCACGCTACGGGCATAGCCAAGCCGTGGACGGCAGTTCACGCGGATGCGGACGTTGCCGCGCGGAACGCGGATGCAGCGCAGCACGCTTACCGGCACGCGTGGATCGGTCGCCGGATGCGGCATGAAGTCGGTGAGCTCCACGCTACCCGCCGCCGCCATCCATCGGGTCATCAGGATGTTCGTCTCCGGCACGTACAGCTGCATCGTGCGTGCGTCGGCCAGATCGGGCGTTACCGTGAACTCGCCACCCTTCTCCGGATCCAGCAGACCCGCGAAAACCGTAGGACTGTCCATGTGGGGCCAGCACATGAAATCGATGGTCCCGTCGCTGGCGACCAGCGCCGTGGTGTCGAGGTTGCCGATGATCCCGTGCTCGCCGATGCTACGGCCGGGCACAGGATTGAGCGGATCGCGCGCGGCACGGGTGCTGGACTGATGCATGGCGGAGAAATGCCATAGCCCACGTGAAGAACGTCAGAACTCCAGCCGGTAGGCCACCTTCACAAGGCCTTCCTCGATGTCCTTCAGTCCGAAGCCGCGACGGAACTGCGAGCCCATCTCGTCCTCCGTGTCCTGCTGATAACCACCACGGTTGTAGACGATGTAGAGGTTGGACAGTGGCGCGATCTCGTAACGGTAGCGGATCTGGAAGCCAAGGTTGGCCACGCCCAGCCCGTCTACGTGCTCGTTTGAAGGCACGGCACGCCCGTCCGGGTCGATCTCGTAGGCCTGGCGTAACTTTGCGCCGACGGCCAGGGTCTGCAGCTTCACGCGCAGCTCCTGTTTGTTGCCGAAATTCCAGTTCACACCGCTGTCGATGCCGACGGTCCGGCCGTCGAACGAGCCAACCAGGTTCGACACCTGTGAACCGCGGTCCTGCCAGATCAACCAGTTCGGGTCCCACTCGTAGCTTGCACCGGCGAAGACGCTAAAGGCATCGGTAATGAAATACGTCGGGGTGAACTTGAAGTAGTAGGAGAGACGGTGGTATCCGGTGAGTTGGTTGCCACCGATGAAGCCTTCGTCCTTCCAGCTCCAGTGACCGATACGCGGACTCTCGCGCTCATAGGTGAGCTTGGCGGTTGGCGGCGTATGCAACGGGTTACCGCCGCGGGTAAGCAGGTCATCGTAGGCTGCGGTGAACGCGTCGAGCCGCCACTCTTCGTCACCGCCATCGCGACGCCGGCTGTCACGCTGGATGCGGAAGCGGCGGGAGATGCGCCGCCCTTCCGTGTTGTCCTGCGCGGAGACGCGGTAGCGCCAGAGATGCGAAGCATACGCAGAGTCCGCAGGCAGATCGGTCACGCGTTGCCGCACTTCCCAATGCAGATATGCCATGTCGTTACGCGGGAGATAGCCGAAGTCGTCGATGTCGAGCCGGTGCCCGAAGTACATACCCAGCCACTGCTGGCTCCATACCGGCGTCATCTCCCAGAACGCGATGCTGGTCGCGCCCAGTCCGGATGCGTTCGCCTGCGGCTGGTCGATCTTGCTGCCGACGATATTGCTGGTAAGGGTAAACGTCTCGCTCGGTTGCCAGCGGTGATCGAAACCAAGGACATTGGCATCACGATCCAGGAAGGGATGATTCACCCGCGTGGCAAGCATGCCGAAGGTCTGCGTGCCCTCGGTCTGGGTGAGCCGCAAGGCACCGAACGTGCGGCCGTCATCACCCTTTTCCTGCGCGGTGAGGATGCCGTAGCTGGTGTCGCCCACGCTGCCATTGACCTTCACTGCGGCCGAGATATCCGCCGGACCATGGCCATCATCGGACTCGCCACCGACACGCCGCGTATAGACCAGCTGCGAGTAATCGTCGAGCAGGCTGAAGTCGAAAATACCCTGGTTCTCGGTAAAGAACGGGCGCTTGTCGGTGAAGAAGGTTTCTTCCGGCGAGAAGTTCACGACGAGGTCGTCACTCTCCACCTGACCGAAATCGGGATTGATCGTGGCCGTCAGCTGCGTCTGTCCGTTCGGTTTCCACACGATGTCCGCACCTTCCTGGAAGGATGCGCCGCCGTGGCCACGGTCCACCCGTCCGACCAGGTAAGGCGTCACCGCGAAAAGCGATTGCGAGTAGGACGGCAACGAGACTTTCTGGAAGCTGGAAAGAAAGCGGCCCTGGTCGAAGCTGATCGCCGGCCATGCCATGCGCTCACCCGTCGCAGCAATGACCCGGTCGATATAGAGGCCGATGTGGCGGTTGTCGCCCTCGGCGCGGCGCATCGGCGCGATGTACCAGGGGATCAGGATTTCCACCGAATAGCCTTCCGCGTCTTCGCTGACCGCGTGGTCCCAGCGACCGTCCCAGTCGTAACTGAAGTCGGATTCGTTGGTGATGACCTCGTCCGCGACACCGCCCTGCGAGCGCACTTCGAAGTCGTAGCCGACGCGGCCATCGCCGTCGAAGTCGACCATGACGTTGATGCGGTCGACGAGGGCATCCTCGTCGCGGCGCGTTTGCTGCTTCGAGCGTGGAACATCGGCGGACTGCGTGACGCGGATGGCCACGGCGAGGCCTTTCGGTGTGGACAGCACCCAGGCCTCGGTCGGCTGGCTGCCAGGCATACCGGTCTTGGGCTGGGTGTCGCGAAAGTCGGTGATGTGTTGCGCGCCCGCCCATTCCGTCGGGTCGATGTGGCCGTCGATCGTTACCTCGGCGTGGACCGACCAAGCAGCGAGGCAGAGCGTGGCGAACAGGGCGAAGCGGCGATGCATGGGTCATCCGGGACGTGGAATCTTGCGGATAGGATGCCGCCCGCTTCGCAAAGGTTTGCCATGACGCTTGGCCCATGCGCTCAGTCACGCTCCCTGATGAGGTCGATCAGCGCACGCAACGTGGCCGGCACGTGGCGTCGGCCCGGGTAATACAGGCATAGCCGGTCGAAGGGAGGGGTCCAGTCCTCCAGGACGCGCTCCAGCGTGCCGGCCGCAAGATCCTCCGACACGTTGAACTCTGTCAGGTAGGTCAGCCCCAGGCCGGCGCGGGCGGCTTCCAGCATGAGGTCGGGCTGGCCCAGCGTCACCTGCCCCTCCACGTCGATGCTGACCGCCTCGCCGTGGCGTTCGAACTCCCAGTGGTAGATATGCCCGGCAGGCATGCGGGCTCGGATGCAGCGATGCTTTGCCAGATCGACAGGTGTCTGCGGCCGGCCGTGCGCCGCGAAGTAGGCAGGTGAGCCCACCACGGCAAAACGGATAGGCGGCCCCAGCGGCACGGCGATCATGTCGCCGGGCACCGTGTCGACGGTACGGAAGCCGGCGTCGAAGCCCTCTCGAACGATGTCGATCATGCGTTCTTCGGTGACCAGATCGAGATGGACGTGCGGATAGCGCTGCAGATAGGGGATGAGGAACGGCAGCATCAGCCAACGTGCGGCGCCGGTGGAGGAGTTGAGGCGCAAGGTACCGCTGGGTGTCGCCGCCTCTTCGCCCGCGCGGTCGATGGCGTCGCGGATGCCCGCGACGGCCGGAGCGAGATCTGCCACGAACCGTTCGCCAGCGTCGGTAAGGCGGACGCTGCGTGTCGTCCGATGGAATAGCCGCGCTCCCAATCGAGCTTCGAGGGAGGCCACCGACTGGCTGAGTGCCGACGTCGACATCTCCATCTCGGCCGCCGCGGCGCGGAAGCTTCCCAGCCGGGCCACCGCCAGCACCGCCTCGAATTCCGTCAGTCCTGAACGCATTGTCCGCTCCACCTTCATGGCCCATCCGGATTTGTCCGGCTTATCAGGCTAATCCTTTGCGCCCATCCTTTCCATCGAACCCCCTCCCCTTCCCGAGAATCCCATGCACACGATCGACCAGATTTACATCGACGGCGCGTTCGTTACACCGCACGGCGAAGAGCGCTTCGAGCTGTTCAACCCCGCCACCGAAGAAGTCATCGGCACCGTCCGCCTCGCTGACCAGGAAGACGCCCACCGCGCCATCGCTGCCGCCAAGCGCGCCCTTCCGGCTTTCTCCCGCACCACGGTTGCCGAGCGCATCGCCCTGCTCCGCCGCATGCATGCGGCTGTCGAGGCACGTGGCGACGACCTCTTCGCCGCCGTGCTCGAGGAGTACGGTGCGCCGGTCAATCGCGGCCGCTGGATGGTCGGGCACGCGTCGAGCGTGTTCCTCGACGCCATCGAGACGCTCGAGCACTTCGCCTTCGAGCGCCGCATGGGCACGGCCACCGTGGTCATGCAGCCAGTCGGCGTGGTCGGCCTCATCACGCCTTGGAACAGCGATGCCGGCTTTATCTGCGGCAAGCTCGCCACGGCCATCGCCGCCGGCTGCACCGCGGTGATCAAGCCGAGCGAGATGAGCGCCCTGCAGACGCGTGTCGTCACCGAGGCACTGCACGCGGCGGGCGCACCGGCCGGGGTATTCAACATCATTACCGGTCGTGGTGACGTGGTCGGCGCGGCCATCGTCGGCAGCCCGGACATCGCCAAGATCTCGTTCACCGGCTCGACCGCTGTCGGCAAGGGCATCGTCCGCGCGGCCGCCGATACGCTCAAGCGCGTCACCCTGGAGCTCGGTGGCAAGTCCCCCGTGGTCATCCTCGACGACGCCGACTTCGATGCTGCGGTACCGCTTGCCGTCATGGCCGGTTTCGCGAACAGCGGCCAGGCCTGCATTGCCGGGACGCGCCTGCTCGTGCCGCGCACGCGCCTTGCGGACTTCGAAGCACGCATGGCCGCAGCCGCGAATGCCGTCGTTTCGGGCGACCCCGCCGACCACGCCACGGACGTCGGCCCCATGGTCAGCCTCAAGCAGTGGGAGCGCGTCCAGGGTTACATCGGCAAGGGCATCGCGGAAGGCGCACGCCTGATCGCCGGCGGTGAAGGCCGTCCGGACGGCCATTCACGTGGCTGGCTGGTCCGTCCCACCGTCTTCACCGACGTGCGCAACGACATGGTCATCGCGCGTGAGGAAATCTTCGGACCGGTGCTGTCGATCATTGCGTACGACGACGAGGAGGACGCCATCGCGATCGCCAACGATACGCCGTACGGACTGCAGGCCTATGTGCTGTCCTCGGATGCAGCCCGCGCACGCCGCGTTGCCTCGCGCATCGATGCCGGCCGCGTGCTGGTCAACACGATTGCGCACGAGCCGAAGGCGCCGTTCGGTGGCTTCAAGCAGTCCGGACTGGGGCGCGAATATGGCAGCTTCGGTCTCGAGGCGTATCTTGAACCGAAGGCCTTGCTGGGCGTCGACGCGTGATCGACGGTCAATGCGACTTGGCGATGTCCACCGCGGTAAGCGTCAGCGTCGCGCGGTGGACGAACCCCAGCTTCTCGTAGAGCCGCGTGGCACCTTCGTTGCCTGCGGAAACGTGCAGGAAGGAAACCAGTCCCTGCGCGCGATGCCGGTTCACTAATGCCACCAGGAGGGCTCGTGCCAGGCCACGTCCGGCGAACTCCGGATGCGTGCACACGGCGCTGATTTCGCGGGCACCCGGGACCGCCATCCGCTCGCCGGCCATCGCGATGAGCCGGCTCTCCTGCAGCACGCCCACATAGGTACCCAGTGCCGCCGAGTGCTCGCGGAAGAATTCCGGGTAGACCAACGAGGTCAGTGCACGCATGCGTTCGCGGTGCTCGTTGCCGAGCACGGACACGGTCTCCTCCGTCTCCAGGTCGGGAGCATCCAGCGGACGCACGAGCTGGAGGGTATCGGGGACCGCGTGCCCGGCATCGACCGGTGCGGGCATCCAGCGCTCCGGAAGGACCGCTGGCGCCACGCCAAGGAAGTAACGCCGGCCCACCAGCCGCGGATCGTCAGCCACATGCGCAGCCGGGCTCGCCACCGCCACGAAGGGTGCATAGGCATCGCCATACCAGAGCGCATCGCCCGATCGCCGGGCCAGCGCTGCGTGCTCACCGGTCAGCGAGTACCACAGCGGGTTATCGAGTACGGAGGGATCCATGCCTGCCTTCCGATGACGAATGACACATCATGGGGGTCAACCCAAGCGCATCACAACCGGCTCTGCTACTTTTCCTCTGGTTCGCACTCAATCCGGGGATCCCATGCTCGCTCGTACCTGCCTTGTTCTCGCCCTCGCCGTCGCCCTGCCCGCCGTCGCCGAGGAGGCGAAGAAGGCACATACGCCAACGGCCAAGGAGCTGCTCGCCAAGTCGACCGCCGCCGAATGGCGCACCCCGGACCCACAGAACCTCGTCTACATGGACCTGCCCCAGGGCCAGGTCATCATCGAACTCGCCCAGGACTGGTCGCCGGAACATGCGGCGAACATCCGCACGCTGATCCGCGAGCATTACTTCGACGGGACCCAGGTCATCCGCGTCCAGGATAACTTCGTCACCCAGTGGGGCGACCCCGACGGCGACGACAAGAAGAAGGCCAAGAGCCTGGGCACCGCGAAAGAGACCCTGACTCCCGAGTTCACCCGCAAGCTGGGCGGCAAGGCCATCCCCTTCACCAAGCTGCCGGATGGGGATGTCTACGCGCCGGAAGTCGGTTTCTCCGACGGCTTCCCCGTCGCCCGTGACGCCAAGGCCGGCGAAGCGTGGATCACCCATTGCTACGGCACCGTGGGCGTGGCTCGCGACGTCAGCGCCGAAACCGGCAACGGCAGTTCTCTCTACGCCATTATCGGCCAGGCCCCGCGCAACCTCGACCGCAACCTCGCCGTCGCCGGCAAGGTCATCAGGGGCATGGAATTCCTCGCCGCCTACCCGCGCGGTGGTGAGCCGATGGGTTTCTACGACAAGCCCGAGCAGCGCGTGACGATCAAGAGCGTGCATCTCGCTGCGGATGTTCCGGAAGCCCAGCGTACGCCGATCCAGGTACTGCGTACCGACAGCAAGACCTTCGCGGCGGTGATCGAGGCCAAGCGTAATCGCAAGGATGATTTCTATACGCGTCCGGCCGGGAAGATCGACCTGTGCAATATCAGCGTGCCGGTGCGTGATCCTTCGAAGCCTGTCGCACCCTGATCGGAGAGCATCGCCGATGAATCGGCTCCCACACGACCTCGCAGGTCTCCAGTAGGAGCCGATTCATCGGCGAAGCTCCATGTAGGAGCCGATTCATCGGCGAAGCTCCATGTAGGAGCCGATTCATCGGCGATCCCGCGTCAGCGGGCCAGATATCAATCAGCGTCCGAAGCCGCCGCCTTCTCGCTCACAATCTCCTCGCGCAACGCACGCAGCTTCGCCTTCAACGTCGCCTCGTTATCTGGCCCCAAGCGGATCATGAACTTCTGCCCGACCGACAACTGCTCGAGTGACTGGTTGGCATAAACGTAGCCGACTTTCTCCGGAAGCAGCTGTTGGTTGCCTTTCGGCTCCGGTGCGGCAAGCAGGTGATCGATCACCTCGATGAGGCGATCGTTGAAATAGCCATTCGTACCAAGGTCGCGGTACGCCTGCTGGAACAGCGGATAGTTGCGCTTGTACCAGGCAGCCGCCGCCTTGGTGTTCATGCGGTCAGCCACGTACATATACGTGGCATAGCGGTCGATATTCTTCTTCGACGCAACGAAGCTGCCGTCGTCGGATACCACCTGGAAACGACCCGTCGGCGTACGCAAGGGCACGACGTTCATACCGACGCTCTGCTTCGGCAGCGCGTCGATGGTGGAGACCATGCGCGAGACGATCGCTTCCGGACGCAGCAGCGACTTCAACGCGCCGTCGCTGGTCAGGGCCATCAGCCCGGCGAGGACATCGTCGTCGCTCTGGTCCAATGGCGGCAGCGCGGCGGTGGATCCGCCGGCAGGTCCGATCGGATGCTGCACGAGCGGTGCATCGTGCACGGTGGTCGACGTTGCGGACGCCACCGGACCGTTGGAGAAGGCCGGTGCGGTTATCGCATCGCGCGCCTGCTTTTCACGGTAGATGAAGATGCCGACCACGACCAGAATCGCCACAATCAGCAAACCCGCAACCCACTTCGAACCCGATGACTGACTGCTCAACGCACCGCTCCTGCCAAAAATCCAGCCCCCATGGGACTACGAACAGCGGGAATGGTTCAAGGTTGACCAGGAAATCGATCCGCATCAATGACGTAGTCGCGGAACCGATAACCACGGGCGAAACCGAGGTCGAAACCGTAGACCAGGCGTACCGCGAGGTTCGTATCGACATGGCAATGGAACCGCAAGACAAGGCCCTGGGCCACCTTCCGCGCAATATCCTCATCATCGAGGCCAGTACCGCGTAAAGACACCGTGACACCGGTGCAGGTGCGAGGCTTGCCTTCGGCAGGTGTCCAACGAATCCACGCCGCGCGTACCAAAGGCGGCCCCAGCGACGGCAGCAGCGTCGCCTGTGACCACGCGCTCGGCGCAAAAGCGACGGAGACCGGATAGCCCGCCATGCTGACCGGCACACCGATGACCACGAAGATTGCCGCGATAGCGAGATGTGTTCGCCAAAACGTCAACCCGCTCATCCCTCGGCGCGACGCCCGGCCTCGCACGACAAACGCGCCCGACACCAGGTCATGAAGACCCTGACGGGTCGAGCGATTGAAAGCGACCATGTAGAACGACGCGACAGCCAAGCCACCGATGAGGCCGCTGGCTGCGCGTTCGCCATAGGAGGCCTCGCTCATCACCAGGATGGTGCCGCTGAACAGGATGGGAGCCACCAGCACGCTGGCGCGAAGAATCGATTTGGGCAGGGAGACCACACGGCCCGCCGCGTCCACCACGCGAAGCCCGAGCGCTCGCTTTCCCGGCGTGGATGCGCCGAAGGGGCCACTGTCGAGCAAACCAAAATAGATGGTGGCGGCCACGAACCCTATCAGTCGATTCCAGCCGCCCAGCCACGCCAGCTGGTCGAACAAGAGCTGGCCAACCATGTAGCCGCCCAGCGCAAGGATCATCCAGTCCACGGCAAACGCACCGAGTCTTCGCCAGAATCCGGCCAGCGACACCCGCGGTGTCGCAGCCCCTGAAACATCTTCCATGGTGCCTCCGTCTATCCGCCCATGATGCACCGGGCCGCCAGCTTGCGGGAAGAGCCGGTTGGCACCTAGTCTGGGCTCGCCGGGCATCCCCCCATGGTCCGGCACCAGGGCACCACCCCATCGATAACGTCTGTAGGAGGAACCATGGCTTTCTCTGCACGGCAAGACGCTGCCCCGATCGCGGGCATCAATGTCACCCCGCTCGTCGACGTCCTTCTGGTCCTGTTGGTCATCTTCATGATCTCGGCACCGGTGATCGCCCATAAGGCGCGCGTGGACCTGCCATCGGCAGGCTCGCAACCGCCCGCGGCGATGCAGGAACCCATCGACATCACCATCGAACCCAACAGCATCACGTTCTGGAACCACGTATTGGTCACGGATGCTGCGCTGGCGACGCAGATGCAGATCCTCGGCTCGCGGGAAGGTGACAAGCCCCCGATTCACATCAGCGCGTCGGATGACGCGTCATACGAGGACGTGGCGAAAGTCCTCGCGGAGGCAAAGGTCAACGGGCTCTCGAAGATCGACTTCGTTAACCGGTGAATCTCGTTGAGGCGGGTGGAGGCGACCCCGCCCGCCTCAAGGTGCGGCAGCGAGCTTCGCGGCCATGGACGCGTCGACGAGGCAGGTCGACGGCATGGCGGTCGTGTCGATGTGTACGAGACCTTCCGGGTCGGGCGCGTGATACCAGAGCGGGCCGGCGACGCACGGTGTTCGCGTCGACACCTCACCCATCACCACGCGCCATGTCCGCAATGCCATCAAGGCGGTCATCGTGCGCCCGGGATGCTCGCCGTCCTTGTGCGTCCACGCGGCCTCCGGATAGCTCTCCACGAGCCGCCGGCGCGTTTCGCTGAACTCGATCAACGGCACGCCCGCAAGCGCCGCGATACGACGCTCTCCCCTCACCTCATTCTGGCTGACCTCGCGGTTGGCGCGTTGCCACGTTCCCAGGTAGTACACGCGGGCGCCCGCGGCGCGCGCATCACGAGCGAGTGCGACCGTCGACTGGTCCGTTCGGGCGAATGCCGTCAGACGCTTCTCGCAACCGGGTGCGCACATGGCATTGCCACCGCGCTCCTGGAGAATCACGTCCGTATAGCCTCCGGTCGCCAGCGCCCGCATCGCCACCGGGTCGTGGTCGTAATCCTCGAGCGCCGCGCCGGCCCGCGCAATCATGTCGACGCTGAGGTGCGCGCCTTCCGGTGCCAGGGACGCAAAGGCGGATGGTAAATTGTTGACGTACGTCAGGCTGTTGCCGATGAAAAGTACCCGTCGCTGATTGTCCTGCGTCGAAGCAGCAAATTTCGATGGAGGAAACGCGCGACGCAGCGCGAACTTTTCCGAAGCGAGATAGATCGTGTCGTGGTGTGCTTCCGGACGCGGCACGTAGATCCAGTCCAGGCCCGCCGGTGCTTCCAACCTCAGCATTGCGGCGAGCTTCGCTACGTTCGGCGCGATGTTGTCTTCGTCCGCCGAGGTAAGGAACAGGTGACGCTTGCCGCGTGGCTGGTGCTTCAGCAGCGCGGGTGCTTCGCGCAGCAAAGCCCCGTCATTCCACCAGAGGCTGGGACTGATCGCGATGACCGTATCGAACAAATCAGGTTCACGCAGGAAGCTCTCTACTGAGAACAGCCCCGCGAGCGATTCACCAATGATGCCGCGATGGGCATTAACCCTGTAGCGGCGACCGATCTCCGGAATGAGCTGCTTCGCGATGAACGCACGAAAGACCGACGAGCCCCCGACGCGCGGCGCGATGGCCTTGTCGGAGGCGACCGTCGTCGGCCCCGTCATGTCACGCCGCCGTTCGGTGTTCTCGATGCCGACAAGGATGAGTGGCTGGATTTCGCCGGCGCGGATTCCCTCGTCGAGCGCTTTCGCCACATGGGGGAAGTCTTCCTGAAGGCCACCGTCGGGCATGTAGAGGACGGGGTGCCACCGTCGGGCATGTAGAGGACGGGGT
>NZ_JBFUIT010000038.1:0-20993 GCF_056401735.1 Luteibacter sp. P4_D7_3 | reverse complement strand
TCTCGAGCACTTCCTCGGTGCGATGACTGATAAAGCTCAACGTGCAGCCGTCGGCCGCGAGGCGGCGCATGATGACGAACAGGTTGTCCACCTCATGCGAGGTGAGCGGTGAGGTCGGTTCGTCGAAAAGGATGATGCGACAGTCGTGCAACAGCGCCTTGGCGCACTCCACCAGCTGAAGCTGCGCGATGCTCAGCGTCTTTGCGCAGCGGTCGATGTCGATATCCAGGTCGAGCATCCGCAGCACGGCCTGTGCACGCCGGCGCACGTCCTTCCAGTCGACGTGACGGAAGATCGCGCCGGTCATTGGTAGCCGACCGAGGAACATCGTCTCCGCGACGGTCAACTCAGGAAGCAAAAGCGGCTCCTGCGGCACGAGATGAATGCCGTGCGCGTGAGCAGCGTGAGGCGACGCCAACCGCAGGGATTCACCATTGAGGGTGAGTTCGCCGGCGCTGGGCTGCAGCTGGCCGGCAAGGATGCGGAACATCGTGGACTTCCCGGCGCCGTTCTCACCCATGAGAGTCAGGATGCGTCCGGGGCGAAGCTCCAGGTCGATGCCGCGCAGGACTTCAACGGGGCCGAAGCGCTTTGCGATGCCGCGTGCACCGAGGAGGGCCTGCGCGACGGGTTCGCGGGACAACTGAATCACAACACCTCCGACCAACGCGTTTGAATGCGGGTACCACGTGTGGCCGGACTATAGGCCCGTAGGAATGGTAGCGCAATCATTTCAGGGCATTGATGTAAAAGGTTTTAATGATGCGGTGCACAACAAGGCACCGCCAGCGATGGCTGGTGGGCCGTCGTCGTTTGCATCATCATCCCCCTTCAATCAGGGTGTTAGCGCGAACATCGAAGGAGTCGGTCAACCCATGAGTCCCGCCAAAGTCCCCGCCGAACGCACGGCGACACTGAAAGACGTGGCCGAGCACGCGGGCGTCTCGCCGATGACGGTGTCGCGCGCCTTGAACAAGCCCGAGACGGTCTCCGATGCCTTGCGCGCGCGCATCGATGCGGCGATCGACGCACTGGGCTATGTCCAGAACCATGTGGCCGGTGCGCTGGCTTCGGCGGGTTCCAACGTCATTCCCGTGATCGTACCGTCGCTGTCGAACACCGTTTTCGTCGAGATCGTCGCGGGCATCCAGGAAGTGGCACAAGCTGCCGGGTATCAACTGATGCTGGGTAATACCGAGTACGACCTCGAACGCGAGTACACCGCGGTTTCCACCTTCCTGGGCTGGTCACCGCCCGGCATGATCATTGCCGGCATGCGCCACCTCGACCGCACGCGCCATCTGCTCAAGCGCTGGGGCAAGCCTGTCGTTGAAACGATGGAGTTCGGCGCGCAGCCGATCGACATGAACGTGGGCTTGTCGCACTACAAGGCGGGTGAGGCGATGGCCGAACATCTCGTCGCGCGTGGCTACCGGCAGATCGTCTTCGTCGGCTGCCGTCTCGATGCGGACTATCGCGCCGCGCAGCGATACAAAGGCATGGATCGCGTGTTGGCGAAACACGGACTGGCCCGGCGCGAAGCGCTGTCGTATGAAGAGCCAAGCAATCCCGCGCGCGGTGGCGATGCGCTGATGGAAGTGCTGAGCATGAAGCCGAAGGTCGACGCGATTTTCTTCGCCAACGACGACCTCGCCGTCGGCGCCATCCTTCGCGCGCAGCGCGAAGGTATCGCGGTTCCCAAACGGATCGCCATCGCCGGCTTCAACGGCCTGCCCTTCGCCAGCCTGGTGACGCCAGCGCTGACTACCATCATGTCGCCTCGCCATGAGATCGGCCGTATCGCAGCGCAGCAACTGATCGAGCGTATTTCCGGTCGCACACCGACCAAACGTCGTGTGGATGTTTCATTCGAGATGCAGGTACGCGAAAGCACCTGAGATGCTTTAGCCGTCTCAGCGCGAGATGATGTGCGCAAACCACTCCCATCCACGCAGCTTGGCGGTGATGAGCTTCACGCAGGTCAACATCGGTACGGCGAGCAAGGCCCCGGGAATGCCCCAGATCCAGCCCCAGACCAGCAGCCATAGCAGGATGGCGACGGGGCTCAGCCGTGAACGGCGACCCTGAAGCATCGGCGTCAGCAGGTTACCTTCGATCGCCGTGATGCCGGCGAAGGTGGCCGCAGGCAATAACGCCGGGCCGAGTTCCTGGAAGTGCAGCACGCCGACGATCGACAGGATTGTCGTCGTCGTGATGGCGCCGACGTAGGGGATGAAGTTGGCGATAGCAGCGACGGAGCCCCAAAGCAGGGGGTCGGGCACACCGTAGAGGTAAAGCATGCCAGCCGTCACCAGCCCGAGCGTCACATTGATGGCCGCCGTAAGCAGCAGATAACTCGATACCTCGGTCTGGATGCTGCGCACGATGCTTACCGTGTGTCGCTTGTAGGCGAAGGTTGGTGATATCTCCACCGCTCGCCGCAGGATTTCGTCGCCGTAGACGAGGAAGAAGAACACCAGTAGCGCCACGGTGAGCACGCTGGCCAGCACTTTCGGCGCGCCAGCAACGATGTCCCAGGCGGTGAAGGCGAAATCGTTGCTGGCCTGCGGTGCGTTGCGCGCAACCGTGCCGCCGACCAGTGTCTGCGTGGCCCGACTCGCCGCTTCGATCTGCTGCGTCATCGGTTTGATCTTCGGCGCGAAGGTGCGCATGGCAGCCGGCGCTTCATGGAACCAGTTCAGTGCGGGCGTCGACAGCGTTGCGACGGCGGAGACCAGTCCGAGGCCAAGTAGCAGCATGACGGTGACCGCCGCAAACCAGCGCGGCAGTCGAATGCGCGCCGCGGCCACGACGATCGGGTTCAGTGCCAGCCCGATGAAAGCGGCAAGCACGAGGGGAACGAGCAACGATTTGCCGATCGCCACCGTGTAGACGGTGGCCAGCAGGATCATGGCGGTCAGTGAGATGCGAATAGCGACCAGGTGCCGCGAGATACGTCGTGTGCTGCGACTGCTACCGGGTTTCCGGCGCGCCCGTGCGACGGCAAGCGAGGACACGGCGACGCCTGGCGGCGCCGGGGACGGAACCGGTGCAGGCAAAGGGCTGGGAAAGTCGCTCACGCCGTGCCGTCGGCAGCGTCGGCCGCGGCGTCGGCTGCGTTGCCGGCGAAGTCACCCAGGAAGCTGCCTGCCGCCATGGAGATCACTTTGCCAATGATGTCGGCGGTGCCGCCGGCAACGAGCCCGCTCACGCCGGGAATGGCGAGCGGATTGACCTTGATGYTGCTCAGCAGCACGCCGGAGCCGGCAGCAAGACCCAGGACAGTAAGAGGGTATTCGTAGCCACGGGCGATAAGCGCCGCGGCCGGTTCGACGGTCTTTTCCCGTGCGATGGCTACTTCGGCCCGAGCCTTTGTGACCCTCGCCATATTGTTGAAGATGCCCATCGTTCAGTCCTTAACCTTGAGCTCGCCTTCGGCCTTACCCTGCTTCGCCGCTTCCCGGGCAAGTGTTGCCAGTTCGGCGCGAGAGGCCGGAAGGGTAAGCCAGTGCATGCCCCGACGGAAGACCAGAATCGCCAGTACGAGCAGAATCAGCTGCAGACCGGCGAGCGCAGCGAGCGCCCAGGCCCAGGAGCCGAACCACTGCGCCAGCCCCCAGCCCGCCAGGGCAAGCAGCGTCAATCCAAGCGCCACGGCGAAGACGATAGCCGCCAGCCCCATGAACAGCATCATCGTGATGCCGCTTCGGGCCAGGCTCAGTTCGGCGAGGATCAGCCGAAGCTGTGCACCGAACAGGCTCTTCAGGCCCACGCCGAGCCTGCGCACGTCGTCGAACCAGGCGGGAATCTTTACACCGGCGCCCTTGGGCGCTTGCGCGCCCGGCACCGGCTCTTCCACGTCACTCTGCCCCGAGGGACCGTCTTCCAACATGCGTCTTGCCCCCGGGGAGAAGTGGATCAGCTACGCAGGATGCGACCAGCCAACCAGCCGGCAGCGATCGCCAGCGCAATGGACTGTACCGGCTTCTCGCGAACGTAGTCGCGCGCCGTGTCCAGCCAGTCGTTCGCCGTATCCACGGCCTCGCCATACACTTCCTTGCCGCGGAGCTTTGCCTCTTCGGCCTTCTCGGCAGCGCGAGTGGCGCCGTAAGCGGCCTTGTCGGTGGCGTTGTGCAGCGACGACTCAACCTTGTCGGCAGCGCGGTCCACGGCGTCCTTCGTACGGTCGATGGTGTCGGACGTGGCCTGCTTCACTCGCTCGGCACTGGCGTCGATGCGCTCGGCGGCCGAAACGGTGTTCGCGGCGGCGGTCGCGACGTTGGCGACATGGTCGGCGGGTTTGTTCATGACGAAGTTCTCCGGAAGCGGGATAGGACACGGTAAAGCAGGAAGGGTGAGGTAAAGGTCATCATTGCCGCGGTGCCCGACGGGGTGCAATCCGTTCGCGACCCGATCGGCGGACCACGCAAAGAGCGGGCTCCTGGCGCCCTCGACTGTCGCAGCAGAACCCCTCGCTGCGACAAGGACGCCTCGCCAGCCCACGGCAGCTACACGCTGCGGCCGCGGAAGAACGAGATGATGGCCAGGATAAGGAAGATGATGAAAAGGATCTTCGCAATACCTGCGGCCGTGCCCGCTATGCCGCCGAAGCCGAATACCGCCGCGATGATTGCAATGACGAGGAAGACGAGGGCGTAGTGCAGCATGGTCGGGGTACTCCAGTGGGTGGGATGGCGCGAGCCCATTTAGTCCCGGCCGCCGCGCATACCGCGTGAAGCCCCGCCACCTCACTCAAAAGTCGTTCAGCCTTGCGCTTCACTTCGTCGTCACGCTTTCACTTTCGGATTGAGCGAATAGGTACCGGTGATCACCGCCTCGTCCACCACATGTCCCTTGATGACATCGCGCAACTCGGCAAGCGAGTAGCCGTTTTCGAGCAGCACGGTGTCTACATCCAGCGCGTAGACGTGGAAGTGGTAGTGGTGCGGGATCGAGTCGTTCCACGGCGGACAGGGGCCGTCGTACCCGTGGTAGTGACCTTCCATATCCCGATCGCCCTTGAACCAGCCCGTGTAATCGTTAAGCCCCTGGACCGAACCCGGCGGCCCGACCGGATCTTTCTTTCCACGCGCCACGACGCCTTCGCCACAAGCGCCCTCGCCCAGCTCGCGGCACTCCAGCGGGATGTTGGCCATCAGCCAGTGCACGAATTCCACGCGCGGCAGGTGCCGGGGAACCTCGCGACCTTCCACGTTCACATCATCCGGCTTCGACGGCACGTCCGTATCGATCACGGCGATGGCGAACGACTTCGCGGTCGCCGGCACCTCGGTCCAGGCCAGGTGCGGCGTCACGTTGCCCGCCGGCTTGATCGGCTCGCCGATCTCCATGAAGGCGTACGTGGCCGGAATCGGCTTTCCGTTTTCGATGCTGTCGCTCTTCAGGCGCATAGGGATGTCCTCGGATTCTAAGRAAGGTTGCCCAGTCTTGCTCCGCGGCTGCGAAGACCAGGTCAGCGGGCGATCGCGTCGAAACGGGCCGCTATGTAATCGTCGGTGAAACTGGTCATGCCGAAATCGCGGATGAAGCCGCAATGGCCGCCGTAGCTGGCGATATCGAGCTCGATATTCGGCGGCAGGCGCAGGGCATGGAACGCGCCGATCGGAATGACCGGATCGTCGCTCGAGGTCAGGATGGTGGCCGGAACATGCATGTTCATCAGCCGGTCGCCGGCGATCGAGTAGCCATCGAGGTAGGCCTCGAGCGAACCGAAATCCGTGTGGCGAAGCACCAGGGAGGCCGTCAGCTCGCGCATGTKCTGCTTGAGTTCGTTGAGCTCGAAGTAGGTCTGCTGCGGAAAGGCCTCTTGCTTCAGGCGAAGGGAGCGGCGCCACTTCTGCATGAAGTAGGCGTGGTAAATCCACGGCGCTTCCTTCTCGAGCGAAAACAGGCCTTCCGCAGGATCGACGATAGGGCATACCGCGAGCACGTAATCCAGCGGCACGCCTTGCGCGGGCGCCAGCATGGCGGCACGCAACGCGAAGTTGCCGCCGAGCGAGAAACCCGCCACACCGATGGTCTTTGCYGGGAACATCCGGGCGATCTCACCAAGGGCGGCAACCACCTCGTCGATCCGGCAGGAATGGAATAGCGCCTCGTTCAGGCCGTGGCTATCGCCATGGTCGCGGAAATTCAGGCGAAAGACGTCCCAGCCGTCTTCGAGCAGGCGGCTGCCCGTCTGCAGCACGTAGGTTGAGTCGACACTGCCTTCCCAGCCGTGGAACAGAATGGCCAGACCGCGTGACTCGCGGCCGGTGGTCTGCGCCGTATAGCGGCCACTCAGGCGATCGCCCTGCCCCACGTCGACCAGCACTTCGCGCGCGCCCACCTGCACCTGCTGTGCCCGTTTAGGCAACAGCCGGCGACGAACGCCGCTGGAAGAAAGCATGGTCTGGATGTGCCCGCTGCGCAGCGGCCACGGCGGCAGGAAGTCTGAGCCTTTGGGCAGACTCATGCGGGCGTGTCGGTGTCCAGGGCCAGCGCGATACGTTCGCGCGATGCCTCGGCCATGCGCCGGCGGCCATCGGCCGATACCGGCACCGGCTCGAGGAAGTGCACTTCGACGTCGAGCGGGGCTTCGCCCAACAGGCGGATGACGTTGCCCATGAAGGTCTCGTTTTCGCGAAATCCCGCATCGATCACCCGGCGGCCCTGGCGCGCAAAGCGCAACGCGACCGGCTGGACCGGCACGTCGGCGTCGAGCGCCGCCTGGAAGATCCGCGCGTGGAACACACGCAGGACGCCGTTGTGCCCGGTGCCGCCCTCGGGGAACACCGCGACCGATCGGCCCGCGTGGAGGCGCTCGACCATCACGGCCATGACCGAGGCCAGCGAATGGTTGCTGCCGCGGCGATGAAAAATCGTGCCGCCGCGCGCGGCCATCCAGCCCACGAGTGGCCAGCCTGCGATCTCCGCCTTGGCGACGAAACAGGCGGCACGCTGCGAATGCACCACCGTGATGTCCAGCCAGGAGGTGTGATTGGCGACGAAGAGGACCGGATCCGGAAGCGGCGTGCCGAAACGTCGGCTGCGGAAGCCGAATATGCGGAGCAGCAGGACCGACCACAGGCGGATGGCGCGGTGGGCGAACGGCTCGCGGCCGTTCTTCATCACGCCGCTGGCCCAGGTCAGGATGAAGGCGCAGATCAGAATGGCGACCACGATGTGCAGCAGCACCAGCGGAATTCGCCATAGATAGCGAAGCGGACGCATGCGGTCGCGGGAGTTCAGATTGGCGGAGGTGGCTTCCATCAAGAACACAAGATTAACGATGGCCGAGCCGTGCCGCTAGAGGAAGTTGTCTTTGTTCTTAAGACACGCGGGCTTGCGACGTGCTAACCGGGCACGTTACCGAGCGGTAAGGCCGTTGAAGCCTTGACGGTCCGCAGGACGAAGCTCGTATTCACGTCGGCAACGCCCGCCGCATTGAGCAGGCGATCGAGCAGAAAACGAGAGAATCCCTCCAGGTCCGCGACGTAGACCTGGAGCAGATAGTCCATGTCGCCCGTCAGCGCGTAGCAGGACACCACCTCGTCCCACTGCGCCACCTGCTCGGTGAACCGGTCGATCGCCTCGGCCTCGTGCCGGGAGAGCTGCACGCGGACGAAGGCCTGGAGCCCGAGCCCCAGCGCGCGCGGTTCCAGGTGGGCCCCGTAGCCGGCGATCACGCCGTCAGCCTCGAGCTTTTGCACCCGGCGCAGGCACGCCGAAGGGGAGAGATTCACTTCGGTAGCCAGCTCGGCGTTGGTCATCCGACCGTTGGACTGGAGGATGGCGAGAATGCGCCGGTCTGTGCGGTCAAATCCCGTTTGCATGATTCTGTCGCTACCTGATCTATTTAAGACACATTGTTGCACCATCAGGCCGTTGCTGCGCAACAACACAAGCCTATTGCGGCCCTTCCTCGCTAAGCTGGTCACTCATCAGCCCCGCAGCAGCCCCAAGGAGGCCCGCCATGGACACCCCCCGTCGCGTCGAACACCAGCAGACCGATCGAGGCTATGTGCCCGTTTACGCGACCGGCACCGTGGAACAGCCGTGGGATAGCTATTCGACAACGGACCACCAGGTCTGGGACACCTTGTACAAGCGCCAGCGCGAGCTTTTGCCGGCCTACGCCTGCCAGGAGTTTCTCGACGGCGTGGAGCGTTTCGGCCTGGGCGATGGCGGCATTCCGCGCTTTTCCGACCTGAACAAGGTGCTGGGTGAGGCCACCGGCTGGGAAGTGGTGGCCGTGGAAGGACTGTTGCCGGACGAAGTCTTCTTCGACCACCTGGCCAACCGGCGTTTTCCGGTCAGCTGGTGGATTCGTAAGCCGGATCAGCTCGATTACCTGTCCGAACCGGACCTGTTCCACGACTTGTTCGGTCACGTGCCACTGCTCCTCAACCCTGTGTTCGCCGATTACATGCAGGCTTACGGCAAGGGCGGCATGAAGGCGCACGCGATCGGACCCGAAGCGCTGATGAACCTTACGCGCCTCTACTGGTACACCGTGGAATTCGGCCTGATCCGTACGGAGAAGGGCCTGCGCATCTACGGCGCGGGCATCGTCAGCTCCAAGGGCGAGTCCATCTACTCGATCGACTCCACGGCGCCGAACCGCATCGGCTTCGACCTGGAGCGTGTGATGAACACTCGCTACAGGATCGATACGTTCCAGCAGACGTACTTCGTCATCGACGATTTCGCGCAACTGTTCGATGCGACCCGTCCGGACTTCACGCCGATCTACGAGAAGCTCGGCCAGAGCACGTCCGTGGCGGCGAGTGATGTCCTTTCGACGGATCAAGTCTTCCATCGGGGCACCCGTGAGGGCTTCGCTTCAGGCGCCGACAACTGAATCTCAACGGGCGCCTAACGAACCGGCGTCTACGATGGACTTACTTTCCGCTGAACAGGGTGTGTCCATCGTGGTCGTCTTCGATATTCCGTTCGAGTCCGTGGGTCCGGGTCTCTGGCTATTGCAGAAGAACGAAACGGAATACGGCGAGTTTTGCTCGCGGGACGACGCCCTGGAATGCGCGGTGAGCGAGGCGCGGCGGATTGAGCAGGCCAACGCGTTGTCCGACATCGTCCTGAACATCGAAGGAAATGACGGTCGCTGGCGGGCTTTCGACACGTCGATCCGGCCCTACGCGAGCCGTAGCCGCACGTTCTGATCCAGTTTCGAAGATTTCCCTGATGGGCGGGTGGGTCTATGACTTGCCCGCCCGTTTCTTTGTGGGGCGGCGGCGATGGGGGCGCGGCTACATCGCTTCGTGGGTTTTTCGCCGCTGAAGCGGCTCCCACATTTACCTATTGCCGCTGAAGCGGCTCCCGCAAAAAATAAAACCCCGGCAGCCAGGGGAGGAGCTGCCGGGGTCGGTGTCGGGTCCAGGCTATCAGGGGAAATAGCGGGACCCGGGACAGAGGGACCAATGGAAGCCGGTCGTCTGACAACAGGTCGCCTCTCGGCGATCACAGACTTAGATAAGGGCGATCGCGTGAAGTTCCCGCATTACGGGGTAGGCGCGTTTTGCCTACGTTTATCTTCAGCGGCCATCGCGTGTTCTGCGAGCCACGGCTTCACCCGTGCAACCCACAGTGCATAGCCCTTCGCGTTCATATGTAACCCATCGTCGATGAACAGATCCGACATCGGCTGACCCTTCGCGTCGAGCATCGCCGGCACCACGTCGAGGAAGGCCACGTCCTTCTGAGTCATCGCCCACTGCCGAATCAGCATGTCCGCCTGAAGGATGTTCGGCAGCAAGGCGACGCGCGCGACACTGGGTTTGATCGCGATGAAGGCGACAGGCAGATCGGGTTGCGTCTCACGCACCTTGCCGACGAAGGCGGCGAAGTCGTCGCGGACCTGCTCCGGCGAGTCGCCGCCCTGGAGATCGTTATCACCGGCATACATCACCAGCGCCACGGGGTGGTACGGCGTCACGATGCGGTCGGCGAACGCCGTGGCATCGTCCAGGTCGGAGCCGCCGAAGCCACGGTTGATCACGCGGTAGCGCGGAAAATCCGTAGCCAGCGTCTTCCAGAAGCGAATCGACGAACTGCCGATGAAGAGCACGGCGTTGGCGGGCGGCGGGCTGGCCTTATCCGAGGCCTCGAAGGCCTCGATGTCCGCGTTCCACTTCGCGTGGTCGGAATCTTTCGCCACGGCGCCGAAGGAAATAACGAAAAGGGTGAGAACAAGCGTCAGACATTTCATCCGAAACACCGTAACCGCTTACGGTCTGCGCGGTAAACCCTGGCGCTCTATCGGTGTGACCTTCAATACCGCTTCGACACGCGTACCGTTCCAGCGATAAATGAGATGTTCCGCCTGCACGCACGGCGCCACGAGATCGGGGTAGAACACCGCGATGCACTCGCCCCCTTCATGGCGCGCACTGTCGTAGACGATGCCGTTGGAGCCGTCGTCCCGCAGGGCGCGGGCCAGCTTCACGCTCGCCACATAGGAGTCGGGATCGTGCTCGGCCGGCCAGCCGCCGCGAATGTCGTGCAGCTTGCCCGCGATGGCCGTTTTGTAACAGCGCACCTGCACGTCGGTGGGCGGCTCGTGCGTGGCGGCGAGGAAGGCTTCGCGATGGAATACCGTCTCCTCGATGGCCGTGGCCACGCTGTGCGCGGCGTAGAACACGCCCCAGTGCCCGTCGGAGAACCGACTGCCCTCGGGTGGAATGTGCGCAAAGGCGGCCATGATCGGCGTCGTGCCCGGGCCGGAGACGCGCCGATCCGGCGGCACCAGGCGCAACGCGCCGATTTCGTCGCGCAGGCGTGGGTTGGTCAGCGATTCGATCGCCATGACCGCGTCGATGTCCCTGGGCTCGGCAATCCTGTCGAACAGACCGACGGGCGGGAACCGGCTGGGAACGATGCGGTAGGCATGGGTCCAGCGAATGCGCCGGAGCGGAGGCGTTTGCGAGGCGCTCATCCGTTCCAGCCGCGCTGCGCGTCCAGGTACTGACGCACGACATAGAGATCGGCGACATTGCCCGACAGCATGCGTTCCAACGCGGGTTGACCGCCGAAGAGCGCGGCGTCGTTGGGCTTGCGCAGCCAGGCATCTGCCTGGGCAGGATCGGGAAAGAGGATCTGGAGGTCCTTCCAGATGCCCAGCAGATAGCTGATGCGCTCGATCACGTCGCGGGACGGGGCACCATCCTGCTGCTTCTTCCACTTGAAGTACGTGGATTCGGGCGGGTCACCAAGCAGCGTGCGTTGCTCGGTGACCCGAAGTTTCCAGCGTTCGGCCAGGGCGAAGAAGGCCCGCAAGGCGGGGCCACCGAGATCGCCGGTGGGATTGGGTTCGGCATGGATGACTGAGTGCATCGTTGCTCTACCTGTGGAGTTATTCTGCAATATAGCCCACATGTAGACCTACGTCACGGTATTCCTTATTTTTGGTTCATCGCGGGATGCCGGGGAGGCTGAAGGGGTCGGTTCACTCGCTTTGCGAGTGCGTGTTTTTAGCGGCTCGCGCCGCCGCTTGCGTGAGGGGTGAGGCGCAGAGCCTTCGCCAAACGGTCGACCCCAGCGCGCCGAGATCGTCCGCGAGGCAGCGCAGTGGCGAGGAAAACGCTCGCCGCGCCGGAAATGACGTGTCTGCACGTCCCCCGTAACGGTCGGCTTCGGCGGCAACACCCACGCTCGACGGCACTCCGTCCAGCTGACCGTATCGTCGTGAGAGACCTTGGTGCCCACCCTCGAGGCGAGTTCCGCACAAGTGGAGCGGCCGTAGGCCATATAGATACATGGGCCGCGTGAGCGGCCTTTCCTTGTCGAACGCGGAGGACGTGTCTGAGCAGCGAGGGTGGGCACCAAGGTCTCCCCGCGAGACGCCCAAGTGTAGAGAGCGACGGCGAAGCCGAGCCCGCGAAGCCGAAGGCGAGCCGTGGGCGAGGTGCGAAAGATGCCCGGCCCGAAAGCCGAGCGCCCGGGCCCCGGTAATCCGCGATGAACCTTATTTCTTGGAGGCGATCCAGGCGTCTACGTGCTGCTCGAGGACGGGGAGGGGAACCGAGCCCAGGGCCAGCACGGTGTCGTGGAAGGCGCGCAGGTCGAATTTCTCGCCCAGCTGGGCTTCGGCACGCTCGCGCAGCTCGCGGATCTTCAGGTAGCCCAGCTCATAGGACAACGCCTGGCCGGGCCAGCTGATGTACCGATCCACCTCGTTGGCGATCTCGCGCTGACTCAGGGCGGTGTTCTGGGTGAGGTAATCGATCGCCTGCTGGCGGGTCCAGCCCAGATGATGGATGCCGGTGTCGACCACGAGACGGCAGGCGCGCCACATCTGGTAGGTGAGAAAGCCGAAGTGTTCGTAGGGCGTGTGGTAGATGCCCATCTCCTCGCCCAGATACTCCGAATACAGCGCCCAGCCCTCGCCGTAGGCGGAGATGTAGCCGTCGCGACGGAAGGGCGGCAAGCCGTCCTGTTCCGCGGAAAGCCCCAACTGCAAGGCATGGCCCGGCATGGACTCATGCAGGGTCAGCGCGGGCATGTTGAACAGCGGACGCGACGGCAGGTCGTAGGTATTGACCAGATAGACGTCCGCGCCGCCGCGGCCGGAGGTGTAGTACGGCGCAATATCCGCCGGCACCGGCTCGATCGCAAAACGCTGGCGCGGCAACAGGCCGAAATACTTGCCCAGCTTGCCGTCCACCTGCTTGGCCACCCATGCCGTACGCATGAGCAGCTCGTCGGGCGTCTTCGCGTAGAACTGGGGATCCGTACGCAGGAACTGCAGGAAGGCGGGGAAGTCACCCTTGAAGCCGGTGTCCTTCATGGTCTCCAGCATGGCTTCGTGGATTTTCGCCACCTCGCGCAGGCCGATCGCATGGATCTGGTCGGGTGTCAGTTCCAGCGTGGTGTACTCGCGGATCTGCTGCCGATAGTAGGCTTTGCCATCCGGGAGCGATTCGGCGGCCAGCGTGGGCCGGGCCTTAGGTACGTACTCGGTGCGAAAGAAGGTCAGCAATTTGCCGTATGCGGGGATGACACCCTGTGCGATCGCCTTGCGTGCGTCGGTGCGGAGCGCCTCGGCGTCCTTGGCCGGCATGGACTTCGGCAGCGTCTTGAACGGCTTGTAGAGCGCGCTGTCTTCCGGGTTCTTCAGTTCGGCCACGGCGGCGATCGACACGTCGCGCCCGTTGAGCACCTCGCGAGGAACGGTAAAGCCGCGCGCCAGCCCCAGGCGCATGTTGGCGATTTCCTGATCCATGTAGGCCGGAATCTGCCGCACGCGCTCGATGTAGTGCTGGTAGTCCTCGCGCGTGCGCAGGTCGTCGCCGTGCAGCACATAGCCCACGTCGGACCAAAAGGCCGAGTCGCTGTTGAACGGCATCTGCCACTGCGCGAAACGCTGCGCGGCCGCGAGGTTGAAGATCTGCTCGCGGTACACGGCGTAGTCGACACGAACCGTGCCGCTCAGGCTGTGTGGGTCGATGCGGTCCAGTTGTGCCAGTACGTCGTCCCAGTAGGCCAGTCGCCTGGCCTGGCTGGCGGCATCCACCGTATCCAGTCGTCCGTCACCGGGCTGGGCCTCGCCGGAGGTGAGGATGCCTGCCTGTCCGTTACGCCAGGTCCATTCCTTCGAATAGATGCCCTTGAAGGCCTCGTCCGGCGACGCGGGCGGCGCGGCGGCGTGGGCGGTAGCGGCGAAAACACCAGCGAAGGCAATGGCGCGGATCCAGGGGGACATGCAGGAGACCGTTGGCGGGGAAACCCCGATCATCGCATTCCCGGATCATTCCAGTCCCGCGTAATGCCCTCGCATCGTGTCCAGATAAGCCTGCAGGTCACGCCCGGGCGCATCGGCAAACGTCTCGCCTTCGTTCCGGCAATCCACGATGCGGTCCGGCCGGAAGTTGCGGAACGCCTGGCGATGGCGACACCACGTGCCCAGGGTCCAGGCGCCACCCCAGAACGACAGGCACAGCGGCTCGACCTCCCGCGTGGAGGTGCGCCCTTCCGCGTCGCGGTAGTCCAGGCAGAGCACGCAGTGCCCGACGATGGCCGCGTGCAGGCGATCGAGCATCACGGCAACCTGGTTCTGGAACGGATCGCGCCAGATCGGCGCGAAGATCTTCGATTGCGCCGAACGCTCGCGCAGGTCGGGCGGCAGTACCGCCTCGATCTTGATCAGTGCCGACTGCGCCTCGCGCGCCAGCCGCTCGCCAGCGAACGCGCGGACAAACCGCGTTCCGGCGACCAGGGCTTCGAGTTCGTCGGCGGAGAACATCAGCGGTGGAATGTCCGAGCCCTTGCGCAGGACGTACCCGACGCCGGCCTCGCCTTCGATCGGTACGCCGGAGAGCTGGAGGTCGGCGACATCGCGATAGACGGTGCGCAGGGAGACTTCGAGTGTGCTGGCCAGCTGCCGCGCGGGCAGCGCCGTACGCCGCCCGCGCAGGGCGTTGATGATGAGGAACAGGCGGTCGGCGCGGCGCATGTCCGAATCATCGCCTCCCGCGCGGGGCGCGGGAAGCGACGAATGTCATGGCTACGCATATCCAACCCCTCACGCGACGGCGAGCGTCTGCGCGCGAGCCAGCGCGGCATCCTGCCCGGCGGCACGGCAGATGGCCGGGCGGGCCATCAGGCGGGCCACATAGTCCTCGAACACCGTGCGACGCGGCACGATACCGAAGCGCATGGTCCAGTCCAGGGCACTGGCCCAGAGGATATCCGCGGCGGTGAAGCGGTCCCCGAACATCCACGGACCGGCCGCCAGCTGTGCTTCGATCATGTCCATGACGGTGTCGAAGTCGCCGTACGGACAGGTCGACGTAGGCGCGGGCTCATGCTTCATGAAGCGATCCATCACCGCCGGCTCGAAGCACGAACCATAGAACGACAGCCAGCGAAGGTAGGGTCCGCGCAGCGGATCGCCGAGGCCGGGCGCGAGGCCGGCTTCCGGGAACAGGTCGGCGAGGTAGGTGAAGATCGCCGGCCGTTCGGTGACAAGGCCGCCCAGGTGCTCGATGGCCGGCACCTTGCCCATCGGATTGACCTTCAGGTAAGCCGGCTGGCGCTGCTCGCCCTCGACCAGGTTCATCACATGGATGTCGTACTGCGCACCAAGCTCTTCGAGCAGCATCAGCGTGCTCCCGGAACGGCTGTTCGGCGCGTGGTGAAACTTGATCCGACTGGCATTCATGCGTGCAATTCCCTTGTGGTCTTCGTGGATGTCTTCGATGCCGGCCTGGCAGGCACGGCCCCTGTCCGCGATACCGGCGGACGCGCCGCGTCGGGAGCGAACCGGTACTGCCCGTCCATCAGCAGCCCCCGGCGCCCGAGCGGCGCGTAGAGCACGGCGAGACGATCGAGAAAGCGATTCATGCGACTTCCCTCTCCGTTGCTTCGACTGGAAGGACAGTCTGCGGGAGGGCTACTGACAGCGTTCTGTCAGCAGCCCTCTGGCGCCGTTCACCCCGCATCCGGACAATGCGTGGTTTAGCGCTTGAGTCCGTCCCGATGACGAAACCGATTTCATTGATCCAGTTCCTGATCGAAGAGAAGCGCGAGGGGCATATCAACGCCCAGCTCAGCCTGCTCATCGAGGTGGTGGCCCGCGCCTGCAAGCGCATCTCCGTRGCTACCGGCAAGGGCGCCCTGGGCGGCGTGCTCGGCAATGCCGGCTCGGACAACGTGCAGGGCGAGGCGCAGAAGAAGCTGGACGTCATCTCCAACGAGATCCTGCTCGAGGCCAACGCCTGGGGTGGTCACCTCGCCGCCTGCGCCTCCGAAGAGATGGAAGATCCGCAGCCGATCCCCGACGCCTATCCCAAGGGAAACTACCTGCTCCTGTTCGATMCGCTCGACGGCTCGTCGAACATCGACGTTAACGTGTCGGTCGGTACGATCTTCTCGGTGTTGCGCTGCCCGGACGGCGTCACCGAACCGAAAACGCAGGATTTCCTCCAGCCGGGCACCGACCAGGCCGCCGCGGGCTATGTGGTCTACGGCCCGAGCACCGTGCTGGTGCTCACGTTCGGCCATGGGGTGCACGAGTTCACCCTTGATCGCGAGCACGGCAGCTTCGTGCTGACGCGCCGTGGCATCACCATTCCCGAAGAGACAGCCGAGTTCGCCATCAACATGTCGAACCAGCGCCATTGGGAAGCCCCGATGCAGCGTTACATCGGCGAGCTGCTTGCCGGTGAGTCCGGCCCGCGCAGGCGTGACTTCAACATGCGCTGGGTGGCTTCGATGGTGGCCGACGTGCATCGCATCATCACCCGCGGCGGCGTCTTCATTTACCCGCTGGACGCCAAGATCACGGCCAAGGGTGGCACCGGGAAGCTGCGCCTCATGTACGAGGCGAACCCCATGGCCTTCATCGTGGAGCAGGCCGGTGGCGCCGCCACCACAGGCCGCGAGCCGATCATGAGCCTGCAGCCGAGCGCCCTGCACCAGCGCGTGCCGGTGTTCCTGGGTTCGAAGCACGAGATCGAGATCGCCACCCGGTACCACGTCGAAGCCGACGACACCCGCGACTGAACCAACGTCAGGGCGGCACCTCGCCGCCCTGCTTCCGCCACTTAGCCGTCATTCGTGCGCCGCCCCGCTGCCCGATGATCCGCCAGCCCCCTCTCGGTTCGCTTCCATGATGCTTCGCACCCGCACCCGCACCTGGCTTCCGCTGGTTTTCACCGCCCTGCTTTCCGGTTGCTTCGGCGGCACGAAACCGGATGCCCGACTGGACAATGCCGTGCCTGTGCTGGCGGCCAAGCCGCGGATCGGCCTGGCACTCGGCGGCGGTGCGGCCAAGGGCTTCGCCCATATCGGCGTCATCAAGATGCTGGAAGCCAGCGGCATCCACGTGGATGTGGTGTCGGGAACCAGCGCCGGCAGCGTGGTCGGCGTCCTTTACGCCAGCGGCATGGATGCGTTCCAGCTGCAGGAAACCGCCTTCTCGCTGGATGAAGGCAAGATCCGCGATGTCCGCTTCTTCTCGGGCGGCATGGTTCAGGGGCAGAAGCTGCAGGACTACGTCAACGACCTGCTGAAGAACACGCCGATTGAAAAGCTCCACACGCCGTTCGCGGCGGTGGCTACCGAACTCGAGACCGGTGAGCGGGCCATTTTCGTCCGTGGCAACGCCGGCCAGGCCGTGCGCGCCTCGAGCAGCATCCCCGGTGTGTTCGAACCGGTGGAAATCAACGGCAAGCATTTCGTCGACGGCGGCGTGGTCAGTCCGGTCCCTGTGGATGCCGCGCGCCAGCTCGGTGCCGACATCGTCATCGCCGTGGATATCTCCGCACGTCCGGACGGAAGCAACCCGGCCGGCATGGTCGGCATCGTCGGCCAGTCGATCACCATCATGGGTCGCAAGCTCGCCGAGCAGGAGCTCGGCCGTGCCGACATCGTGATCAGGCCGAAGGTCGGCCAGATCGGCCCGACCGACTTCGATCAGAAGAACGTCGCGATCCTCGAGGGCGAGCGCGCGGCGCTTGCCGCGATTCCTTCGATCAAGGCGAAAATCGCCGAGAAGACGGCTGCCATGGGCAAGCCGCCCGTCCCGGCGCACTGAGTGGTCCAGCGCTAGAGATCCCGGCGCTTGGCCACATCCGCCGCCGTCACTTCGCCCTGCTTGCCGCCAAAGTGGCCGATCACGAAGTTCGCCAGGGCGGCCACTTCAGGATCGCTGTAGCCGTGACCGAACGCCGGCATGTAGACATCGGTGTCGCCGATACGCATGGTCACGCCGTGCAGGATCGCCTGGGTGACGTTGGCACCCTTGGGATCATTCACGCCGCGCGTGCCCGCCAGGCCCGCATACGGGGTCTGCTGTCCCACGCCATTCCACTGGTGGCAGCTGGCGCAGGCACCTTCGAACAAGCGCTTGCCGTCCGCGTTCTCACCGTCCACGTCGCCTCCCGGCGCGGCGGCGTTCGACGCGACCACGGCTTTCGGGGCCGGATCGACCACGACAGGATCCGTGCCCTCGCGGGCCGGGACGGTACGTAGCCAGGTCACCAACGCGGCCGTGTCTTCGGGCTTGAGGAACTGCAGGCTATGCGCCACGGCTTCACCCATCGGACCCATGGCCGAAGCATGGCCGTCAGCGTGGCCGGTGCGCAGGTACTGGGTCAGTGCCTCATCGCTCCACTTACCGATGCCGTGGGTTTCGTTGGACGTAATGTTCCAGGCACGCCAGCCCTGCAGCTCCGCGCCGGCCAGTGCCTGGCTGTGTTTCAGCCCGAAGCCGAGATTGCGTGGCGTGTGGCATTCGGCGCAGTGACCCAGCGGCCCGGCCAGATACGCGCCCGCGTTCCATTGTGGCGTGCGCGAGGGGTCGTTCTCGAAGCGCTGGCTGCGGAAGAACGCCGCATTCCAGAAGCCCATCGCCCAGCGCTGGTTGAACGGGAAGCCCAGGTCGTTCGGCCGTTCCGGCTGGCGCACCTTCGGCAGGGTGAAGAGATACGCCTTGATCGCCAGCACGTCCGCCCGGCTGAGCTGGGTGTAAGCGGTATAGGGGAACGCCGGATACAGGTGCTTGCCGTCCTTGCGCACGCCCTCACGCACGGCGCGAACGAAGTCATCATCGCTCCATGCACCGATACCGGTCTCGACGTCTGCGGTGATGTTGGAGGAGTAGATGGTGCCGAACGGTAGCTTGAAAGGCAGGCCCCCCGCGAAGGGTTTACCCGTCTCCGGCACGGTATGACAGGCGATGCAGTCGGCGGCGCGAGCGAGGTATTCGCCGCGCGCGACCGGATCGGCGTTCGTCGGCGCGCCGACGATGAGCGGCGATGTACCGGCAGCCGGATCCGTGCGATTGAGAACGAAATACGCCACGGTGCCAATGACCAGGAGGAGGACGACAACAACGAGGAAGCGTTTCATGCGACGTCCCCCTTACCAGTGCCGTTATCCGCGACGTGCTTGAGCGCCTCGGCCGATGCGGCCAGCGACGTACGTGTCACCGGAAGCTCGGTCAGGCGCACGCTGGTCGCCGCAAAAATGGCATTGGCGAGCGCGGGCGCAGCGATGGCCGTTCCGACTTCACCGAGGCCGCCAGGTGACTCGCTGCTGTTCACGGTAAACACCTCGATAGCCGGCGTCTCGTTGATGCGTAGCGAGCGGTAGTTGTGGAAGTTGCTCTGCTCGATCATGCCGTCCTTGAGCGTGATGCCGTTGAACAGCGCTGCGCTCAATCCAAATAGCAGCCCGCCCTGCACCTGCGCCTGGACGGAACTGGGGTTGATGGCGATGCCGACGTCCACGGCGACCACCGCACGGCGCAGGCGGACCTCGCCCTGCGCCGTCACCTCGACCTCGACGATGGCGCACACATGACTCCCGAACGGCGACGCCACCGCGATGCCACGTCCGACGCGCGCCGGCAATGGCTGGCTGCCCCAGCCGATCTTTTCCGCGGCAAGGTTCAATACACCGAGGGGACGCGAACCCGCCTTCATCAGCGACCGACGGTAGGCAAGTGGATCCTTCCCGGCGGTCTGCGCAAGATGATCGATGAAGCTCTCGACGATGAACAGGTTGTGCGTGGGTCCGACGCCGCGCCACCAACCAACGACGAGGCCGGGAGGCATTTCATGGCGTACCCACTCGACCAGCACGTTGTCCATGTCGTAAGGCAGGTCAGCGGCCGATTCGATGGCATCGCTATCCATGCCGTCCTTGCCCATGGCCGCGGGCAACCACCGCCCCAGGACGGTGCCGCTGGTGATGCGGTGTTTCCACGAAGTGGGCTTGCCGTCGTCGCCCAGGGTGGCCGAGATGCGATCGAAATAAAGCGGGCGCACGCGATCATGACGGATGTCTTCCTCGCGGCTCCAGATCACCTTCAGCGGATACGACACCTGCTTCGCAAAGGCGACCGCCTGTTCGACCTGGTCGGTTTCCAGGCGGCGGCCGAAACCGCCGCCGAGGTACTGGTTGTTGACCGTCACCGCCTCGAGCGGAATGCCACAGATGCGCGCGGCCTCTTTCTGCGCGCGCGTGGGCACCTGAGTGCCTGTCCAGATCTCGCACTTGCCCGGTGTCACGTGCACGGTAGCGTTGAGCGGCTCCATCGGCGCATGCGCCAGCATCGGCGTGACGAAGGTCATCTCCACCGCCTTGCCGCCGGCCGCTGCCTCGCCCTTGGGCTTGCGGCCGATCAGCGCAGGGCCGTTGCGTGAGCTTTCCTGTAGCGCGGCGATCAGCGTGGCGGTATCGAGATGCTCATTGACGCCGTGACGCCATTCGATGTCCAGAGCCTCCAGGCCGCGGTACGCCGCCCAGTAGTGTTCGCCGACCACGGCGACCGCGTTGTCGAGCTTGATGACGTCGACCACACCGGCCATCGCGCGCGCCTTCGTATCGTCGACGCTGCCGAGCGTGCCGGCCAGTTCGGGACTCGTACGCACCGCCGCATACTTCATGCCCGGCACTTTCACATCGATGCCGAACTGCGTGCCGCCATTGACCTTGTCCGGGGAATCCACCCGGCGCAGCGGCTTGCCGATGACGGTGAAGTCTTTGGGATCCTTCAGCGTGACTTTCGCCGGTTGTGGCAGCTTGCCTGCCGCTTCAGCCACGGCACCGAAGCCGAGCGTGCGACCGGAGGGCACGTGCGTGATCGTGGCGCGCGACACCGAACAACTGGCGGGGTCGACGTGCCATTGCGCGGCGGCGGCGGCGATCAACATCTCGCGAGCGACCGCGCCCGCTTCGCGCAACGATTGCCATTGGCCGCGTGTGCTGGTCGAGCCGCCGGTGATCTGTCCGCCACCCAGCAGGGCAATGCCATAGAGCGCGTCGCTGGGAATCGAATGCTCGACCTTGATCTGGTCGAGCCCGACACCGAGTTCCTCGGCGAGCATCATCGAGATGCCGGTGTAGATGGCCTGGCCCATCTCCGCGCTGGGCATCACCAGTCGCACGCTTCCATCGGCGTCGATGCGGATGAAGGCGTTGGGTGCGAAGGGTGGGTTGCCGTCTGCCGCGGCCGCGGCTTCGTCCGT